>NZ_JALKFW010000207.1:0-101010 GCF_023243055.1 Frankia sp. AgPm24
CACGTCCGCCACCCACCAGCTGTGTGTCGCCCACCTGCTGCGCGAACTCCAAGCCGTGAGCGACACCGCCCCGGCCGGGACCTGGTGCTGGGCGACCCAGGCCGCCGACGCCCTCGTCGCCCTGCACCGGCTCACCGCCGACGCCACCACCACCGGCACGCCGGTCGACCCGACAGCGCTGGCAGCCCACACCCGGGCCCTGCGCCACGCCGCCCACATCGGGATCACCCAGACCTCACCGCGCGGCACGACACTCATGGCCGCCCGCCACGCCCTGGCCTGCCGGCTCATCGACCGCGAAACCGACTACCTGCGGTTCACCCACGATCTGCGAGTTCCCGCGGACAACAACGGCTCGGAACGCGACATCCGCATGATCAAACTACGGCAGAAAGTCTCCGGGTGCCTCCGCACCCTCACCGGCGCCCGCCAGTTCTGCGCGATCCGAAGCTACCTGTCCACCGCCACCACACACGGCATCCCCCTGCTCCCCGCCCTCGTCCAACTCGCCGAGGGCCACCCCTGGATGCCCGCAACCACCTAACCCACGATCAAAGCGATACCTGACCAGTTACGAGAAAAGCATCGGCGAATTCGGTGTCCAGGTCGTCGACGGTGGCGTGCTCGACAGCCCCTGCCTCGGGAGATCCGCAGTGCCGGAAGACATCACCGTGCCCCCTCGGATCCCGCGGTCGACACGTCGGTTCCGCACTCGGCGCGGACCGGCTCGCCGGCCCGGATGCCACGCTCGCCGCGCCCACGGCCGCTGACACCGAGCCGGCCTAAGCCGGCGGCGTCCTCACACTCCGACCGCCGCCTCCGGATCGCCGGCGTCGGCGGCGCCCGCTCCGACCGGCGGGAGGTCTGGTCCAGCCGCCGCCGTGGGTTGCGAGTCCAGGCCGAACGAGGCGAGGGCCGCCACCACGAGCGCTCCGGCCGCCACGTACCAGGCGTGCTGGAAGACCGCTTCGCTCGCCGCGCCGGAGGCGCGGCCCAGGATCGCCACCAGGACACTGATTCCGATGACCGAGCCGAGCTGGGTGGCCATCGTCACGATCGCGCTGCCGGTCGCGGAGTCCTTCTGCGGCAGGCCGACCGTCGCCCGGGTGATCGCGGTCGGCACCGCCAGGCCGTAACCCAGGCCGAGGACCACCCAGGTCGGCAGGAACGCGGCCACGAACCGCGGGTCGTCGGTGACCAGGAGAATCAGCATGATCGTGCCGACCGCGGCGAGCAGCGCGCCCGCGACCGCGATCCGTCCCGCCCGCAGCCGGGTACGCGTCTGGAGGGTCTCCGCGACCGCCGAGCCGACGGCGAACATCACCGGGCCGGCCGTGGAGGCCAGCCCGGTGCGGATCACCGAGTAGTGCCAGTGACCCTGGAGCCACAGGATCGTCGAGAGCAGTTCGATCCCGAAGGCCACGAAGGCGACGAAGGCCACCAGGTTGGCGGTGGTGAACACCCGGTCCCGGAACAGGGAGAGGGCGATGACCGGCGCCGGGTGGCGGGCGGAGCGGGCCAGGAACCACGTCAGCGCGACCGCCGCGAGGACGAACGCGACGATCACCCGGGCGCTCGACCAGCCCCAGTCCGGCGCCTTGACCAGCCCCAGGGCCAGCGCGCCGATCGCGACGATGAACAGCCCGCCGCCGCGCAGGTCGGGCAGGTGGTCGTCGGCGTCCCGGCTGCTGGGCAGGTAACGGGCGCCCAGCGCGAGCGCGGCCACCGCGACCGGGATGTTCACCAGGAACAGCCACCGCCAGGACGCCTCCACGAGCAGGCCGCCCAGCACCGGGCCGGAAGCCGCCGACAGCGCGCCGGTGGTGAACCAGATCTTCACGTAGGTGCCGACCTTCGCCGGCGGCGCGGTCAGCAGCACCAGACCGAGGCTGGCCGGGGTGAGCAGGGCCGCACCGGCGGCCTGCAGGACCCGGAACCCGACCAGCACCCAGATGTCGCCGGACAGGCCGGCGCCGATGCTGGCGACGGCGAACACGATCAGGCCGAGCAGGAAACCACCCTTGCGGCCGAACCGATCTACCAGGCGGCCGGCCGGTACCAGCAGCGCGGCGTAGACGATCGCGTAGCCGTTGAGCACCCAGCTCAGGTCTGCGAGGGAACCTGCGTGGGTGCCGTGCCCGATGGCGGGCAGGCCGACGTTGGTGACCCACACGTCGAGCTGGGCCAGGAAGCTCGCGATCGACAGGATCGTCAGTAGCAGGGCCGGGGAGACGGGCCGTGCGCCGGTGGCCGCACGGCGCTGGCTCGGGATGAGCGGGACAGCTTGGGGGCTGGGACCGGCCTGGTCGGGCTGGGTGTCCTGCTCTGTCATGAGGTTGGCTCGCATCTCGCGGTCGGGGCCCGGCGCATGCGCGCGGCGCCCGGTCGGCAGGGGACGCCCAACGATCTGGACTGTTCAGTAAAGAACGCTCAGGGTTCTGGACTATTCCGCCAACAACGAGATCCGTGGTTACGATCGATCGATGGGGCGCCCACCTGGCTTCGACCGGCAAGAGGTGCTGGCGGCCGTCGAGCGTGCATTCCGCAAGAACGGCTTCGACGGGACGAGTCTCGACGACATCTCGGCCGCGACGGGGCTCGGCCGCGGCAGCCTCTACGCCGCCTTCGGCGACAAACACGCGCTGTTCCTGGCCGCACTGGGGGACTACTGCGACCAGGACGAGGCGTGCGGCGCAGCCGCGTTGGCCGGCCCGGACGAGACCGCGATGGAGCGCCTGCGGGCCTATCTCATCGACTCGCTCGACCGGCAGCTGAACGACCCCGAGCAGCTGGCCTGCATGGCCAGCCGCTTCACCGTCGAGCTGGCCGGGCGCGACCAGGACGGCACGGCCCGCCTACGCCAGAGCTTCGAGGCGCAGCGGGCGGCCCTGGCCGACTGCCTGCGGGCCGCGCAGCGCAACGGCGACCTCGATCCAGCGGCCGAGCCGGTCACGCTGGCGACGTTGCTGGTCGTCGGCTTCCGGGGCATCGGCTCCCTGATCGGGATCGGGCTGGACCGGGGTGAACTTGTCGCCGTCATCGACGCGACCCTGGCCGGCCTGCCCGTGCCGCCCCCGTCAGTCGCCTCGTCCTGACCGTCGCCGGCGCATCCTGAATGCGCCTTGCCGACTGAGTGGTGCGCGGGAGGCCGGTCCGGCCGCCTGAGCCCCGGTTTCGCCGGGCTGCCACACAGGAGCCGTACTCTCAGGTGTGACCGAGTCCGAAGACCAGCCGACGTTCCATGACCTCGGGCTTGGTACCCCGGTCCTGCGAGCCCTCACCGAACTCGGCTACGAGGTGCCGTCGCCGATCCAGGTCGCCACGATCCCCGCCCTGCTCGAGGGCCGCGACGTCGTCGGCCTCGCCCAGACCGGGACCGGTAAGACCGCGGCGTTCGCTCTCCCGATCCTGTCCAGGATCGACGCGCACAGCGCCGCCACCCAGGCGCTTGTGCTCGCCCCGACCCGGGAACTGGTCCTGCAGGTCGCCGAGGCGTTCGGCCGGTATGCCCACCACCTCACCGGCCTGCATGTGCTGCCCGTCTACGGAGGGCAGCCCTACGCTCCCCAGCTGGCCGGGATCCGCCGCGGCGCGCAGGTCGTCGTCGGGACTCCCGGGCGGGTTATCGACCACCTGGAACGCGGGACGCTCGACCTGGGCGGCCTGCACACCCTGGTCCTCGATGAGGCCGACGAGATGCTCCGGATGGGCTTCCAGGAGGAGGTCGACCGGATCCTCGCCGACACCCCCGACGCCAAGCAGGTCGCGCTGTTCTCCGCGACGATGCCCGCGCCGATCCGTCGCATCTCCCGGCAGTACCTGCGCGACCCGGTCGAGATCACCATCAGGGCGCGGACCGTCACCGCCGCGAACACCCGGCAGCGGTTCCTGACCGTCGCCGGGCCGCGCAAGATGGACGCGCTCACCCGGGTCCTCGAAGTCGAGCCGTTCGAAGCGATGATCATTTTCGTGCGGACGAAGTCGGCGACCGAGGACGTCGCCGAGCGGCTGCGCAGCCGCGGGTTCGCCACCGAGGCGATCAACGGCGACCTCAGCCAGCCGCAGCGCGAAAAGCTCATCGCCCAGCTCCGTGACGGCACTCTCGACCTGCTCGTCGCCACGGACGTCGCCGCCCGCGGCCTCGACGTCGAACGGGTCACCCACGTCGTCAACTACGACATCCCCACCGACCCGGAGTCGTACGTCCACCGCATCGGTCGTACCGGCCGCGCCGGGCGCAGCGGTGAGGCGCTGCTGCTCGTCACCCCCAGGGAAAAGGGCCTGCTCGCCGCGATCGAGAGAGCGACCCGCCAGCCGCTCGTCGAGATGGAACTGCCCACCGCGGAGGATGTGAACGCCCAGCGGGTCGCGAAGTTCCACGACGCGATCACCGCCGCGCTCGACGCGCCAGCCCACGCCGTCTTCAGGGACCTGGTCCTTGGCTACACCCACGAGCACGACGTTCCGCTCGCCGACATCGCCGCGGCGCTGGCCGTGATGACCCGCCAGGAACCGGGGGAGTTCCTCCTCCCGCCTGACACCGCCCCGCCTGCCCGCGACAGGCCCGCCCGCGGCGCGGGCGGGCCGCGGCCGGTCTATGCCACCTACCGGATCGGGGTCGGGCATCGCCAGCGGGTCACCCCGGGCCAGATCGTCGGGGCGCTCGCCAACGAGGGCGGCCTGGACCGGGCGGACTTCGGGCGGATCGACATCCGGGCCGACTACAGCCTCGTCGAACTTCCCACCGACCTGTCCAAGGACACCCAGCAGGCGTTGACCCGCACCCGCATCGCCGGCCAGCCCCTCAACCTGCGCGCCGAACGGCCAAGCCGGGAATCCGGTGCGCGGCTCGGCGGCAGCCGCCGAGGAAAACCCGCCCCCTCCGCCCGCAGGACGCGCCGCCCCGTCTGACGTCACGCCGTAGACACCGTCAGAACATCAGATTCGCCGAATGTTCCGCACGTTAATTTTGAGATCTGTGAACCGGGTGCTCGGTCTCCATCGGCCAACAATCACGTTCCGCTGGCCACGACCACCCGGTCATCGTCGAGCTGCTTAAACAGGAACGATGATCCTGAAAGCTCGCTGACCGGTCCCGTCGGGCCGCGGCCAGCGTTGGCCGGGCCACCGTCCCGTTCGGAGGCACGTTCGGCTGAAGACCGGGCAACGGGGGTGCCTCACGTGTTGTCCGGGGCCCACCGCATCGACATGCGCGGATTCTCGATCCGCACGACTTCGAAACCAAGGCGGATATAGAGAGCCTGTGCGGGATTGTTGACGAAGACGCTGAGCCGGACCGGAACGTCGCGCCGCTGAGCAGCCCGAAGGATGCCCCGTAGCAGATGGCTGCCAATGCCACGACCTTGCGCGTCGGGGAGCAGCGCGATCTCCTCGACCACGGCAAATGGCAGATCGGCGAACTCCTTGTCAGCGGTTATGTGCTGTTCCGCATCATCCCACCCCGATGTCTGTTCGACGTATGCCCGCAGGGCGGCTCACCTCACCTCGAAGAAGAACTCTCGATCGCTGCTCAGAGCGGGCGTGTCAATCGCGAGCGGTGGCATGCTCGATGAGCGCGTCGGTGAGCTCGAGGCGACCGTTGTCGGCAAGCGCCTTCCAGGCCAGCGCGAGCAGCCGTTGGTCTCGATCGCTCACCGTCGCCGCGGGAATCGGCAGCACCGAGCCCGGATATCCCGCCGGATAGCCAAGCCCTGATGCCCCATCAAGCACGTCGATCAGCGGAACGACGCTGTCAACGCCGTAGCGTTCGACGAACCGGCGGTGGTAATCCGCCCACGCGGCCGGTCCCAGCGGCTCCCGACCCAGCCGCGTCAGGACGTCGGCGGCCACGGCCATGTCCGAAGCGACGGACATGGGCAGGTGCAGGTCGCAGTCGAGGACGAGGTCGACCGCCATGGGCGAGCGCTGCTGCGGGCTGACCCGGTCCATCACCGCGATCAGGTCCGCACGCGGACCCGCCTGGGCTCCCAGCTCCGGCGCTGCATTAAGTTCCCCGAGCCGGGCGTGGATCGCGGCCAACTCATCCGCAAGCAGCCCGACCTCGGCCAGATCGCAGGCACCAGCTCGCTGAAGGGCCGCGACCAGATGACCGAGCGGAGCGGTCTCCGTCATCGGTGCCCGAAGACCGCTGGTCAGGAACTGCTCGGCGACCAACTGGCGCAGCAGCGCCTCGATGCGCTCACGGCCGACGCCGGCGAACTTTTCGTCCAGCCGGTCAGCCAGTTCGGCGAACCGCCCTGGTCCTCTCGCGGTATCCATCACGAGCCGCACCGGTGGGGTCAGAGGGATCTCGACGTGGCCGTCGGCGCGAGGCACAACCAGCCGCCCAGCTCGTTCGACAGCCAGACTGTTGAACACGACCTCCATTCGCGCCAGGACCGGGCCCGCCTCCAGCCGGCTGACGATCTCATCCAGCCACGCGGCATCGGCCCGAAGCGTCGACCGATGGCGATCACCGATGCGCACCGACGCCACCTGGCCGAACCGGGCCGGCGCGACACCCGCGAACAGCGCGAACGGCGTCGAGCGGCCCCCGGAACGCACCAGGTACCGCACGACCGTCGCCGCAGCAGCCCGCACCCGCCGGTCGGCGACGGGATGCCCGGCAACGATCTGCTCGACCCGCGCGGCCAACGCACCGCTGGCGAGCCCGACCGGCTCCCGGGCCTGCGGCCAGACCCTCGCCAACCAGCCCCGGCACGCTGCCGCGTCCTCCAACACCGGCCAGTCCGACACCACGCCATCCAGCGGGCGGGCCGCAGCGCGCAGCAACGCGGGACCCGCCGGCTGGTACAGCATCCCGCCCATCCGCATGCTCCTTCCTGCAACCGCCACGATGGCCATGTGCCCTTCCACGCCGCGCCCCCAGGACCGTCGAGGCGGCACGGCGCTCACCTCGTTACGCGCTGACGCACGCCGACGGGGCACCGTAGGTCTGCCGTGAGGCGGCGAACAACGCCCGAATCCGGGTTTCCAGCGTGATACGCCGCAGGGTGGTCGTCGAGGAGGGCCGGCGGGTCCAGTCGTAGAAACCGGACGCGGACACCGCAGGCCATCGGCACATGTTTCCTACCGGGTAGGAGTCCTTCTCCGCGGCGATCAGCTGATACTTATCGGTCGCTGATGGCGTTGCGCGAAGAAGACGGTCGCTTTTGAGGGGAACTCACGCTCCATCCGGAGTTCTCGGTTCTCCTTCTGCAGCTCCCGCAACCGGGCCCGCTCCGACATGGTCAGTGGCTCGTCCTCGCTGTTCTCGTGGGCACGCCGCCAGGCCGTGACCCAGGTGCCCGGCGTGCCCTCATGGATACCGAGATCCTTCGCGACAGCCGAGACCGGCCGGCCCGAATCGATGACGAGTTTGACCGCATCGTCCTTGTATTCCGGCGTGAACCGCCTTCGCGGCTTTGTCATCAATATCCTCCGTCCACGGATCAATTCTCCCACAGGGATCACTCTCCGAAGAATGGGGACCACCTCACTGGCGGAGGGTGTCGAGGAAACGCTGACAATGGCGGGCGATTTCGTCGTCGAACACCGCGACGTAGCCGCGGGCGGTCTGCGGGACTCGCGCTGCTGGTTCCGGCCGGTCCTGGTTCCGGCCGGTCCTGGTCTCGGCCGGTCCTGGTCCCGGTGTTGCCGCTGCTGGGAGATGGTTCCGAGGTCGCAGGGCCTTCCGGCGCGGGCCCGCGCCCAGAGATTTGCCCTGGACGCGGGCGGCACGACCGGGCCGGGTCAGGTTCGGCAGGAGGCTCCGGCGCAGGTGGCGAGGACGTCGAGGCGGGCGTCGAGCTGGGCGACGAGCTGGGCGTTGGCGGCCACCCCTGCCGGCGTGGCGAGCAGGTTCGTCAGCTCGTAGGGATCGCTGGCCAGGTCGTAGAGCTCGCGTTCATGGACCTGCGGGTTTCGGTCGAGGTCGTACCAGCGGACGTAGAGGTACTGATCGGTCCGCAGGCCCGACCACGGCGGCAGGTCGAGATAGACGCCGGCGATGCCTTCGACCTGTTCCTGGATGACGCCGTCCTGGCCGTCGAGGCCGGGCCCGGCGTACTGTCCGAGCAGGTCGGACCGCCAAGAGGCGGGCTGCTCGCCGCGCAGCAGCGGCGTCATCGACTGGCCGTCGACGTCCGCCGGAACCGGCACCCCGGCGAGGTCGAGGAACGTCGGGGCGAGGTCGAGACCGGCCACCATGTGGGCGTCGGTCCCCGGCCGGACACCGGGCCCGCTGATCACCATCGGCACCCGCAGCGACTCCTCGTAGGGGGCCATCTTCTGGGTCAGCCGGTGGGAACCCAGGTTGTAGCCGTTGTCCGAGGTGAAGACCAGGTAGGTGTTGTCGAGCTCGCCGGTTTCACGCAGCGTGTCGACGATGCCGGCGACCATGTCGTCGAACGCGTACAACGATCCCATCCGGTCCTGGTAATCGGGATCGTTGATCGCCGCGACCCGGGCTGACCGTTCACCGGCACTGGCTCGCAGCCACCACGGCTTGTCGGAGACGTCCGCCTCGTCGAAGTTCGGGGTGACCGGCGCGCTGGCGGTCGCGAACGGATGGTCGGTGTGCCGCGGCGCCGGCGGCAGCGGCAGGTGCGGGGCGGTGGGCGCGGCGTACAGGAAGAAGGGCACGTCGTCGCCGGCCGCCCGGCTGATGAAGTCGGTCGACTTCGCGGCCACCACGTCGGTGGAATAGTTCGCCGCGTCGTCCGACCCGCCGTACTGGACGATCTGGCCGTTCTCGTTCAGCGCGTAGTTGTAGCCGGTGTAGAAGTTGTTGTCGACGCTGCCGTACCACTCCGACCAGCCGGGCGGGATGTGCTCCGGTGCGTCCTCGATGCCGTTCATGTATTTGCCTACCAGCGCGGTGCGGTAGCCGCCGCCCTCGAGAGATGTGGCGACGGTGTGTTCTTCGTTGCCGTTGGCCGCGAAGGTCGCCCAGCCGCCGACGTCACCGCTGTTGGTGAGCACGCCGGTGTTGTGGCCGTATTTCCCGGTCAGCAGTGAGCCGCGGGCCGGGCAGCAGATCGGTGTCGGCGCGAAACCGTTCGAGAACGTCATGCCGGTGTCGCGGACCAGCGCCGCCGTCTGCGGCATCGCCTCCCAGTACGGCGACGTCGTCGCGTCCAGGTCGTCTGCGAGGATCAGGACGATGTTCGGCCGCTCGCTCGCCGCGTCGGCGAACGTGGCGGCCGTGGCGGCCGAGGCCGGGGACGGCGGGCCGGTCACGACGGCCACGGTGCCGGTCGCGAGTCCGAGCGCGCCGGCGACGGCGGCGGCACCGAGACGGACCCGCGGGCTGATCCGACGATGTCGGGGCATGGCGCCTCCTGGGAGGGTGGAGGCCGGCGGGACGCCGACCAGGCTGTGGGGACCGCCGACGGAACGGTTCCGTCGCGGCGGTGCCAGCAGACCAACCTCGCCTGCGAATCGGATGTGAGCCGGCGGCGAGAACCGTGTGACCGGGTCGCGCGGCATCCCTCGAACGAAGCTCACATGCCGCTCGGTTGGAATGGCGATCCGTGGCCGCGCCGTCCGCCCTCAGCCGGAACGAGGCCACGGAGTTGGGCGAAGGCCGGCACGGAGGGGTGGGAGTGGACGGGAACGGGCAGGCGCCACGGCTGCTGGTGGTAGACGACGAGCCGAACATCGTCGACATGGTCCGGATGGCCCTGCGGTTTCACGGTTTCGAGGTCGCCACCGCCAGCTGCGGCGCGGAGGCGACGTTCGCCGTCACCACCGACCGGCCCGACCTGATGCTGCCCGACGTGATGCTGCCCGATGCCGACGGGTTCGACCTGTGCCGGCAGTGGCGGGCGCAGGGCCTCGACGTCCCGGTGGTGTTCCTGACCGCTCGCGATCGCCACACCGACAAGGTCGCCGGTCTGACCTACGGCGGCGACGACTACGTGACTAAGCCGTTCTCGATCGACGAGCTGGTAGCCCGGGTACGCGCGGTGCTACGCCGGGCCTGGCGCTCCGAGGAACCCGAGGCGCCCGCCGGGCACGTCCTCACGTTCGCCTGGATCGTCGGACCGTCGACGTCTCGGAGATCGTCCGGGATGCCGTGGCGGACGCGGCGGCCGTCGAGCCGGACCGGCCGCTGGTCGCCGACGTACCCGACGGATGCCGGACCGTCGGCGACCCCGACGCGCTGCGGCAGGTCCTCGGCAACCTGCTCGCCAACGTCCGCGCCCACACTCCGCCCGGCACCCCCGCCGAGGTCAGCCTGGCCCAGCTCGAAGTGGCTGAGGTCGAGGTGGCTCAGGACAGCGTCGGCGGCGGCCTCCGGGTCGAGATCCAGGTCCGTGACGACGGCCCCGGGGTCGCCCCCGGCGAGCTGGACCGGATCTTCGACCGGTTCCTCCGCTCGTCCGCCGGCCGCTCCCGCCCTCACGGACAGGGCGGGGACCGCCGCACACCGGTCGAGGCAACAACCGACACCGCTACACCGAATCGCCGTGCAGAAACGCCAGGGCGGGAAAATCTTGCGCCGACATGTCCAGATCCGGGCCGCTGCTCCGACCGGGAGCTGGCGCCCACGACCGGGGCGCGTGACGGAAAGGAATCACTGTGAAATACATGATCATGATGTTCGGTGGACTAGGTACCTCCCTCGCGGACCGCAGTCCGGAGTGGATCGCCGAGATGCAGGCCACGATGATGCGGACGGACCGTGAACTGCGCGAGTCCGGCGAGGTCGTCGAGAGCCGGCACCTGACCGACCCGACCCAAGCCACGACTGTGCGGTTCACCGACGGCGCGCCGACGCCGACCGACGGCCCGTTCGCCGAGATCAAGGAGACTCTCGCCGGGTACTGGGTCGTCGAGTGCGGTCGCGAGCGGGCGGTCGAGATCGCCTCGCAGGTCGTCGCAGTCACCGAACACCCGATGGAAGTCCGTCGAATCATGGACGAGCCTCCCCAGCAGATGTGAGGCGAGCGATCGTGACCGAGCCGACCGAGGACCTGCTGCGCGACCTCGCGCCGCACGTCCTCGGCGCGCTCGTCCGCCGCCACGGACAGTTCGACGCCTGCGAGGACGCGGTCCAGGAGGCGATGCTCGCCGCCACCCTGCAATGGCCCGTCGACGGCGTCCCGGACCGGCCCCGAGCATGGCTGACCACCGTCGCCACCCGGTCGCTCGTCGACCACTGGCGCAGCGACAGCGCCCGACGCCGCCGCGAAGCAACCGCCGCGCTCGACCCGACCCGCCAGCCGCCCGCAGCCGACCCCGACGACACGCTCGTCCTGCTGTTCCTGTGCTGCCACCCCGCCCTGTCGCAACCGTCACAGCTCGCACTCACCCTCCGCGCGGTCGGTGGCCTCAGCACCGCGCAGGTGGCCTCGGCGCTCCTCGTACCGGAGGCCACCATGGCCCGACGGATCAGCCGGGCCAAACGACGCATCCGCGACACGGGCGCCCAGCTCGAACTACCGACCTCCGCCGACCGGGCCAGCCGGCTCGCGGTGGTCCTGCGCGTGCTGTACCTGATCTTCAATGAGGGGTACACAGCCACGTCGGGACCGGACCTGATCCGGGTGGACCTGACCGCCGAGGCGATCCGGCTCACCCGTCTGCTGTACCAACTGCTGCCCCACGAGGGCGAGGCCGCGGGGCTGCTGGCGCTGATGCTGCTCACTGACGCCCGCCGCGCGGGGCGAACCGACCGCGACGGCTCCCTCGTGCCCCTCGCCGACCAGCAGAGGGACCTGTGGGACCGAGCAGCGATCGCCGAAGGGCAGACGTTGCTCACCCGGACGCTGGGCGTCGGACCGGTCGGCCAGTACCAGGTCCAGGCCGCCGTCGCAGCCCTCCACGACGAGGCCCCGACCGCCGCCGACACCGACTGGCCACAGGTCCTCGCCCTCTACGACGTGCTCGGACAGATCGCTCCCGGACCCCTTGCCACCCTCAGCCGCGCCGTCGCCGTCGCCATGGTCCACGGCCCGACCGCCGGCCTCGTCGAGCTCGGTACTCTCGACACCGACGACCGACTCGCCCACAGCCACCGCCTCGAAGCCGTCCGCGCGCATCTTCTGGAGCAGGCCGGCGACCCTGACGCCGCTCGAGAGTCCTACCTACGAGCCGCACAAATGACCGCCAGTCTGCCCGAACAGCGCTACCTCACCCGCCGCGCCGCCCAGCTCCGTCCGCACCCGTAGCCGAGCCGGTCGTCTTCGTCGATGGTCGAAAGAGTGATCTACTGGTGCTCGTCGACCAGGTCCGCTGCGTCGCTGTGCGGGATCCGACCGGCCTCGTAAGGGCTTGACAAGGAGGTTCACGGCTTGTTTCGGAATGCCGTTTCTGGCAGGTGTCCTCTGGTCGTAGCCGGTCAGGTGGAGGACCTTGATCCCTGGTCGGATCTGGCGGATGCGGTCGGCGACCTCGACGCCGGGTATTTCTGCCAGTGCAGGACGTCCTCGGCGCGGGACCGGTGGAGCAGGTCTTGCTCCCGCGCACCCGCGTTGGCCCGATCTGGAGACGTTCCGGTCGATCGAGCTGGCGTCCTGCCCGCCTGAGAGACGGACGTGGGAATCTTCGCCCGTCGGAATGCCCAGACGGATACCGAGCGTCGCGACGTTGCCGAAGCCGAACAAGAACGTCAGCCCGACCACGATCCCCACCATCACGGTCACGAGACGGACCGAAGCCTCCGGACCCGCCAGGTGTTCCGAACGCGTGTTCGAATCCGTGGATGATGTCGCCAGCTCGGCGCTCATTGGGCGTCGTCCCTGGTCGGAAGCCGTGCGGCGACCGGGCGGACGGTGATTTCGGGGCCCTGAACCAAGATCGGCTGGTTCTTGTTGTGGTGCGTTAGGTCCACGAGTCGGCCCGCCGTGGTCGCTGACCGTCAGTCAGCTTCCCGGCGGGCCGCGATGCTTTTCGGGGACGACCCCCGAACCTTCTGCTGTCGAGCTGCGCTCGACGCCGCCCGTGCCGCACTGGGTTCGGGCTGGACGCTGGCGGAGCTGTTGACAGGGGCCTGTCCCCGTCTGGCGCCCCGCCGACCTCGCACTGGTCACTCGTCCGCCATCGGCTCGCTCCTGCGTTCGGGGATCGGATCGCCGGGCTTCGACGGCTTGCCATCCGGGCCGTAGACGATGCTGTCACCGGGGCCGTTGACAAACCGGCCGAGTCGGTCCTCCGGCTGCTCGTCTGGCTCTTGGTCGTTACTTCGCTGCATTACGTCCTCCTTGACCACCATCGCCTTGGTTTGGTCGGCATAGCAGCCAGGCCACACGTCGGGGTGCATATGCCCTCTGGCAGGTGAGGGTGGGGGGTGACCGCCGGAGCGAACCAGGGAGACCCTCTATCGCCCGGTGGCGCTCAGGGCATCCAGGTGCCACCGGGGCCGGAGGCCGTAGATGCGGCGTTCCTGGCTGGTGATAGTTGTCCCAAGCGCACCCGTACGGCTTGAGCGGCATTTGTCTCGATTCTGGGGTGTGATGATGGTCGTAGAGGCCTCTTGCTCCAGCCCAAGAGGCGTCGCGATGACGTTGTCGAGACTCATGGTGCCTTTCGGTGCGCCGCGAAATATCTCGCCCGTCCCGGTAGGTTGGTCACCTGGTTTCAGGTTGATCCGCTGGCTGATGGAGACGTCGATAAGAGACTCCCCGCGGTCTGGCGCGTCATTGACCAGGGTCCAGTTCAGGTTGGGCCAGAACCGGGCACAGGTCACCAGCCCGGAGGGCTCGCAGGGCTCATCATCGATCGATCATGCCCGACCCGGTCCTGAGCGGGCTCGATTCCCGCTACCTCCACCAATGTGGGCATCGGGCGATCCGCTCCCTTTGGGAGCGATGTAGCCAGTAGGACGGTTGCGGCGCCCCTGTGGAGGCGGGGGGCGTGGCTTGTCGGGTCGGCTTCGGCCCGTTGGAGTCTCCGGCGTCTGCGTTGGCAGCGTCTCCTGGAGCGTCGGATCTGAGGACCTTGCCGCAGCGGTTCCGTCGGTTCTGGACCCGCTGGGAACGCCGCGCCGACATGTATCAGGCGTTCCTGACTCTGGCCTGCTCGATCATCTGGCTGTGGAAGCTCAGCGGACCACTCCGAAAAGACCCGTAACGACTGTGGGGCGCTGCCCTGCCTCAACCAGATGTTCGCCGCCGCGGAGCCGAACTTCCGGTCTACCTGCCCGTTGCGTCCATGTTGGACCCGATTCCCGTGACCAGAAGGGCCTGCTCCGATGATTTGCTGCACGCTCCCGTATCGGCGCATATTGAATCAATTATCGACATCACGAACGCCGTAGCGCCCGCGGCGAAGAATACTCCTACCGCCATGTTGGCCACCCCCTCTACGGTCATTCCTCCGGCGCTGGCAAGTGCGGCAATCGAGCTCGACGTCTCGAGCAGTGCGATAATGGCCGGTGTGCTGACGGGTCCGGCCGCTATGCACGCTGCGGCGACGACCACAAATGCTGCGGCAGCGGCGCCAACAATGAGTCCTTTGCAGAGTGCGCAGCCGAGCCAGTTGCTGGCTTCCGCGTCCGTTTCCCACCCGGCCGTGAACTGCACCGACTTGAGCCAAGCCATGAACTGCGTACAGCAGTCCGGAGCGCCGCCGATCCCCTCGCGGAGATTGATCATTGAGGACTTCGGGAAACCGGCGGTAAACATCAGGGTCATTGGGTCGCTGTTCCATGCCGGGTAGAGACTGGGTGCGGTGGAAACGAGCTTCATGATCTGCTGAGTGAGCGGGCCTATTTCGTCCATCTCTCGCAGCAGGGGAACCGAGAGCGGCGCGGTACCACCTGCGATGGTTGCCACGTTCGCGGCGTCGATGCTGATCTTCAGCATGCCCTCGTCGCGGTACAGATACTGATGCTTTCCGTTTACCAGCAGCGACCAGGTTCGGGAGTTCGGGCCCGCGCCGGTGTCCTCAATTGTCAGCGAACCGAGGTCGCCTGCCGATACGATATAAGCTGCTCCTTGTGGGCCAAGCCGGTCGCCGAGTGGCCGAGGGCCCACTGCGTTACCCGAACCTCCCCAAATCGCGCCCTGCTCGCCCGTTCGGGTAGATATGGTTTCGATGTGCCACATTGGATTCGCCACTCCTTAGCGGATTGGAGATCTGCTGGTTCCCGGGAATTGATTGATGGGAGTACCGGGCGGGCGACAATCATGTCTCGGCCCTCCTGTCCCCCTCCCAGGTTTCCTGATAGAGCCCCAGATTGCGCGTGAGATCAAATTCCGCGATTCCCGATCAATGCATCCAGGATCAACCGGAGAGTCTGCTGCGAGGCAACGTTGATCGATTATTTTTGTCTCGCGTGCGACAGCAGGTGCTGGTTCGGTCGCGCGAAAGTGACTGATCATCGTCCCGTGGACTGGCCTGCCCGGGTCATCGGAAGATCCACGTGATGATGGCCGTCGATGGTCACCTCGCGTCGGTGTCGTCGGTTGAGCGGGCGTTATGTCGCCGCGGGCTGCTCCAGCCGGTCGACCACCAGAGCGAACGGCGTGAGCTCGTGAAAGCCCGCAAGGCAGTGTTCGCTGGGCCGCCGACCGGATCCGTGTCAGGTCTGGCAGTTGGATTTCTCCGAGGTCGCGGATGTCGTCGAACCGGGTGCGACGGAACTCGCGCAGGGTCCGGGCGAAACCCTCGTCGACCAGCGCGGCCTGCTCAGCGTGCGCATCGTCGCGGCGTGCTCCTGGTGGACGTGCCAGTAGGCGGCGATGTGGTACCGGATCGCGTCGGGGTCGGAGAAGTCCGACGAGTGCGCCGGCATGCTGGCGCACTCGTCGCTGGCCGTGGCGACCTCCTGTAGCAGCCCCGCAAGCAGGTCCTCCTTGCCCGCGAAGTGCGTGTAGAAGGACCCACGTCCACCCGCCGACCAGGCGGGCAGTGCATGAACACCGGCGTGCAGGACGCCTACAGCCTCGACTGGAAACTGGCGGCCGAGACCATGATTGACACCTGTGAGAGCGAGCCGCGTACTGTCGCCGCGCGCGTCCATCGGAGTCAGCACCGCTCTGCTGGAGCAGTACCGGCAGGAAGATCCGGACGCATACAAGCGCGGCGAGGACGGCTTCGGCCTCGATATCACCTACCGTGCTCCGGACGTCACCTGCTGAATCACCTCGTCAGCGTGAGGTGGGCGGTCGACGCGGGTCCAGCAGAGCACTGCCGGGCTGGGGTGGCAGGACATGGTTCGGCAGTTCTCCGGAGGCATGAAATCTGCCCGGTCGCAACTCTCCGGGTTCATGAAATCCTTCCGCTCGCACATTGGCCGAAGGGCACAAAAGTACCTCTCCTGCAAACCTGACAGAGGGCATAGGTTCCGTTCTGTTGCAACGGTCCTGGCAAGAAAACACAAACTTGACAGCACCGTGGATCTTGCTTATGGTTCGGCCATTCAGGTCCTTGCTGATCGATGCCCGAAGGTGTTCATGGCCGCGCCTCCAGTATTGCCGAAGTTCAAGCGGAATTTGATTCTTGCCGTTCTCATGTTGTCTTCGCTGCTGATTTGGCTGGACAATACAGTCCTGAGTACTACGCTGGAGACCCTTGCCGACCCGGTTCGCGGGCTGGGGGCCAATCCCGGTCAGCTGCAATGGGCGACCGGTTCGTACACTCTGGCCTTCGCCACATTGATGTTCACCGCAGGAGCACTGGGTGATCGCTTCGGTCACCGTGCTGTGTTTTCCGGCGGGTTGGTGATCTTCGCCGGGTCCTCGCTGTGGGCGGCGTACGCAAGCGATGCGAGCGAGCTGATCGCAGCTCGAGCTGCGATGGGGGTGGGTAGTGCGCTGATCACGCCCGCCAGCTTGGCCATCCTTACGTGGACCTTCACCGGCCCCGCGCGGGCTGCCGCGGTCAGCGTTTTCTCGACGTCGGCCGGTGTCGGAATGGCTGCTGGCCCGGTGCTGGCTGGGCTCCTGCTCGATCATTTCTGGTGGGGCTCGGTCTTTCTGGTCAACGTCCCGGTCGCGGCATTGGCGCTTGTCGGGCTCGCGGTGCTGGTGCCGAATTTCCGCAGCCCCACTCGGCGGCCATTGGACCCGACCGGGATGTTGCTCTCGGTCGGTGGGCTCGTGGCATTGTCCTACGGGCTGATCCGGGCGGGGCAGGTGGCTGCCTGGAGCCGCACCGATGTCTGGGCTCCGATCCTTGCCGGTCTGGTTCTGCTGGCCGTTTTCGTACTTGTTGAGCTGCGTGCCAAGACGCCCATGTTTGATCCTCGACTGCTCGCGCAACGCATGTTCGGTGGCGGAAACGCGGCGCTTGGGCTACTGCTTTTTGGTGTGGCTGCCATAACCTTCTACAACGCGTTCTATCTGCAAGGATCGCTCGGATTCTCACCGATGGAGGCCGGGTTGGCCAATATCCCGACCGCGCTCGGCGCGCTCGCGGGGGCCCTCCTCGCTCCGCGCCTGGTCCGCCTCCTGTCGCTACGTCTTGTCGCCGTGCCAGCTCTGACCGCGGCCGCGCTGACCATGGGCGGGTACGGGTTCCTCGGGCTGCGAACTCCACTCGTCTGGATCGAGATCCTGCTGCTGATACAGGGCCTCTCGATCGGCATGGTGATCGGCCCCGTCACGGCTGCCTTGATCGGCAAGCTGTCACTGGAACAGGCCGGTGCAGGATCGGCGGTCACCAGCACCGTGCGACAAACGGGCAGTGTGATCGGAATCGCCGTAGGCGGCACGATCATGTCGATCACGTATCGACGCGCGATCGAACCTTCGCTGACAGGTGTACCGGCTCCAGTGCGGGATCAGGCGCGTGTGTCCGCCGAACAGGCCCGCCACGTCGCCGCTGCCATCCATCGGCCAACCCTTTCTCGGGCTGCTGATCATGCCTTTATCCATGCCATGCACGTCGGTGCGGTATGGATCGCGGTCGTCGCACTCCTCGGGGCGGCTGTGCTGCTGTTGACCTTGCCTGCTGCCGGCAAGAAGAAAGGTTCGATGCCGGAGCTGGACCACGAAGCGGCCCGTGGCTCTGAGATCGGGGCCGCCCAGACACCACAAAGCGTGATGGATTCGCATCGGTGACGCTGGTATTCGGGCAAGCCGACCTGTGTCTGTCGGTCGACGCGGTGTCGAATGGCGCTGACGTGGTGCCGATGCCGAGAGACGCGGAGGGCACCGAGCACCTCGGTCGGCGCAGATGGAGGTCCACCGACGAGGGGGGTCGTTCACCTGGGACGGGCCCCGCAACCAGTAGAAACGCCAGGCGCTTCCGCGGTCCCAGCACCGTCACCGTCACCAGTGCGAGTGCGGGTGTACGAGGGATCGCCGCGGCGCCGTTGCTACGGTGCAGGCGATGACCACCGAGCGTTTCACTCTCGATCCCGGTGTTCGCGCGCTCCTGCATGACATCGGTGCCTCGCTCGGGCGCGTGCTCAGGCGGGCGCGGCTGCCGGCGGGGCTTCTCGGTGACGGGCCGGCCAGGCTGACCACCGACGAGTACTACCGCTTCTGGGAGGCGCTTGACGCCGAAACCGGCGACCCTGACCTGGCGGTGCGGATCGGACGGGCGATCTCGGCTGAGGTCTTCGACCCGCCGCTGTTCGCCGCACTGTGCAGTCCCGACCTGGCGAGTGCGGCCGAGCGGATCGCGACGTTCAAGCCGCTCATCGCGCCCACCGTCCTCGATGTGGTCAGGAGTCCACGCGGCCTGACCATCACCTTCAACTGGCCACCGGGTACGAACCCGCCGCGGTTGCTGAGCATCGCCGAGCTCGCCTTCTTCGTGGCGCTCGCGCGGCTGGGCACCCGCCACGAGGTCCACGCCGTGCGCGTCGCGGCCCGTCGGCCGCCGGCGGCCTCCGACGAGATCTCGAACTTCTTTGGTGTGCAGGTCCGCAGGGGCAGGGCCGACTCGATCACCTTCGCGCCCGAGGACGCCACGCGACCTTTCCTCACCGAGGACGAGCCCATGTGGCGTTTCTTCGCTCCCGAGCTGCGCCGGCGACTGTCCGATCTGCAGGCCGCGGCCAACACCGCGGACCGGGTGCGCGCCGTGCTCCACGAGATCCTTCCTGCGGGCGACAGTGCGATGACCACGGTGGCCCGCGAACTCGCCACCAGTTCCCGCACCCTGCAACGCCAGCTCCAGGCCGAGGGAACCAGCTACCAGGCCGTGCTCACCGGCACTCGCGAACAGCTCGCCCGTCACTACCTCACGGACAGCACGCTCGGCATCGCCAAGATCGCCTACCTGCTCGCCTACGACGACACGAACTCCTTCTACCGGGCCTTCCGCACGTGGACGGGGCGCACCCCCGACTCGGTGCGGGCCGAACACGCCGCACACCCGCGCGCTCTGCCTCCCACCTAGGGGTGCATCCGCCGCCGCCTCCGACCCGGTGGGATCACCGATCGCTCGGGGGAACCCGTCCGAAGTTTGGCGGGATCAGAAGGTTCTCTGGCGTGTTCTGCGAGTCACACCGGCGGTCGTGGTCCCTACCGTCAGGGACATGGCACCGACCGACGAGGTCGGGCGAACACCCAGGAGATGACCATGACCCAGACGACTCTGATCACCGGAAGCTCGAGCGGCATCGGCAAGGCCACCGCGAAGCACTTCCACGCCAGGGGCTGGAACGTGATCGCCACGATGCGCACCCCCGAGACCGAGACCGAGCTCACCCGGCTCGACAAGGTCCTCGTCACCCGGCTCGATGTCCTGGACCCGATTTCCATCTCCTCGGCGGTCGATGCCGGCCTTGACCGGTTCGGCGCGATCGACGTGCTCGTCAACAACGCCGGGTACGGCGCCTACGGCCTGCTCGAGGCAACGCCGATGGACAAGGTCCGCCGGCAGTTCGACGTCAACGTCCTCGGCCTCGTCGAGACGACCAAGGCCGTGCTGCCTCACCTGCGCGCCCACCGCGGCGGCACCATCGTCAACATCTCGTCGATCGGTGGCAAGGTCACGTTCCCGCTCGGCACCCTGTACCACGGCACCAAGTTCGCCGTCGAAGGGCTGAGCGAAGCACTCCACTTCGAGCTCGCCGCTATCGGCGTCAAGGTCAAGATCATCGAGCCTGGCTTCGTCGACACCGACTTCGGCGGCCGCTCGTTCGACTTCACGAACGACGAGAACCTCGCCGAGTACCGCGACGTCGTCGCGGCGTTCCTCACCGCCCAGGCACAGCTGGGTGCCGGCGGCGACGCACCCGAGGTCGTCGCAGAGACGATCTTCCAGGCGGTCACCGACGGCACGAACCAGCTCCGCTACACCGCGGGCCCCTACGCCGCCGAACTGGTGGCCAGCCGTGCCGCCGCCACCGACGACACCTTCCTTGACGGCGTGAAGAAGCAGTTCGGCCTGTGACGAACGAGTCGCGGCCTTTGGTGCGAGAATCGACGGCTCCGTGGTCGGGCTCCCTCCCTGGCCGACAGCGACCCTGACCGTGATCGAGGCGGCGAGGCCGGCAGGCGACGCCGGGCCGCCTTCACGTCTCGGGCCCGCCAGGGGGTTTTGGTGGCGCCCAGCCGCGCATGACACGACAGAACCAGCAGCGGGAGGGCAGGGCATCGTGAGGAACTCCATCACCGTCGCGCGGGTCGCCCGCACGATCGACGGACTTCGCCACCGCGACGACCATGACGTTCCACGCGCGGCCGGCACGGCATCTTCCGCAGGTGCTCCCCACCGGCCGCGGGTCGTCGTCGTCGGTGCGGGGTTCGCCGGTCTCGGTGCGCTCCGTCATCTGGAAGCCCGCCTGCCGGCCGGCGCCGCGGATCTCGAGCTCGTCTCAGCGACCGACCATCTGCTCTACACGTCCCTTCTGCCGCAGGTGTGCGCGGGCGGCGTCGAACCGAGGCACGTGGCCGTCCCCGTCCGAGGCATGGTGCGCCGAACGGTGCTCCGGCTCGGGCATGCCGTCGACGTCGACACCACCAGCGGGACCATCAGCGTGGTCGCCCGGGACGGCTCGACGTCGGAGGTCGGCTGGGACCGGCTGGTCCTCGCCCCCGGATCCCTGACCCGCGTCCCGGACATCCCCGGCCTGGCCGAGCACGGCCTCGGCCTGAAGAACCTCACCGAGGCCGTCTACCTGCGCGATCACGTCCTGCGGCAGCTCGAGCACGCCGACGCCTGCGTGGAGACCGCCGAGCGGCGGGCCAGGTGCACCTTCCTGGTCGCCGGCGCCGGCTACACCGGAACCGAGCTGGCCGCCCAGATGCGCCGGTTCACCCTGGAGGCCCTCGACCGCTTCCCCCGCCTGAGGCGGGAGGACCTTCGCTGGATTCTTCTCGATCAGGCGCCGCGGGTACTTCCCGAGCTGGACGAGGCTCTCAGCGACGGCGCCATGGAGGTCCTGCGTGAGCGTGGTGTGGAGGTACGGCTGAAGACCTCCGTCTCCGCGGTCACGGCGACCTCCGTGGCCCTCAGCGACAACGAGACCATCCCGGCTCACACCCTTGTCTGGTGTGCGGGCGTGACACCGAACCCGCTCATGGAGAAGGTCGGTACCGAGACCGTCAAGGGCCGGCTCGTGGTCGACGAGAACCTGCGCGTTCCCGGGCTGTCGGGGGTGTTCGCGCTCGGGGACGCCGCGGCGGTCCCCGACATCACCAGGGACGGAGCCCCGGCCGGGCAGACGGCACAGCACGCCGCGCGCCAGGGCGCGGCCGCCGGCCGCAACGTCGCTGCGTCACTCGGCCATGGCAGGGCACTGCCGTACCGTCACCGCGACCTCGGGTTCGTCGTCGATCTCGGCGGCACCGACGCCGTCGCCAATCCGCTCGGCCTGCATCTTTCCGGCACTCCGGCCGCGGTCGTCACCCGCGCCTACCATCTGCTCGCCCTCGGGTCCGGCGGAAACCGGGCGCATGTGGCCGCCGACTGGCTGCTTTCCTCCACCGGCCCGGAACAGATCGTCCAGCTCGGATTCCTGCCCTCGCCGAACGCGACGATCGCCGAGGCCGAGGACACCCATGTGTACTCGGCCTGACACCTCAGGCCGGGGGTGAACACCGACGGCGGTCCGCGACCGCCGAACGACCCACCAAGGAGGCGATCATGCCGACCAGTCGCGAAGAGCCGCAGGGGACCTTGCGTCGCTCACCGGCCAAGGTGCGGCGCACCTATGAGAAGACCCTGGACAACGCCCATGAGGAGTACGGCGACGAGGAACGGGCCCACCGGACCGCGTGGAGCGCGGTGAAGAACATCGCCGAGAAGAAGAGCGATCACTGGGAGCTGAAGGACGAAACCGGCCCGTCCGACTCCCGTTCGAAACTCCCACGGTCGGCCAGGCGCAGCGGTGCGGGAGAGACCTTCGGTGGGCAGGCGCCGGCCAGCGGGCCTGACCGGTGCCGATGATCAGGGCCGCAGGATGACCTTCACCGCGCCGTCCCGCTTGCGCTGGAACATCTCGTAGGCGCTCGGTGCCTGCTCCAGCGGCAGGGTGTGGGTGGCGAACCCGTCGACGCCGAGTGGGTCGTCGTCTGTCAGCAACGGGAGGATCTCCGGCACCCACCGGCGGACGTTGGCCTGCCCCATCCGCACCTGGAGCTGCTTGTCGAACAGCGTCATCATCGGCAGTGGGTCGGCCATCCCGCCGTAGACACCGCTCAGGGACAGGGTGCCGCCGCGGCGGACGATGTCGATCGCCAAACGCAGCGCGGCGAGTTGATCGACTCCCACGGTCCGGGCCAGCGGCGCGGCGACCGCCGCGGGCAGGCGGGCGGCCACCTGCACCATCGACCGTGCCACCGGCGAGCCGTGCGCCTCCATCCCCACCGCGTCGATGACGGAGTCCGGTCCCCGGCCCGCCGTCAGGTCCCGGATGACATCGCCGAGGTCGTCGCCGTGCTGGCTCAGGTCGAGCACCTCGACACCACGGTCGCGGGCCCGCGCGAGCCGCTCGGGGACGAGGTCGACGGCGATCACTCTGCTGCCCTCGTGCGCTGCCACCCGTGCGGCCATGTCACCGATCGGGCCCAGACCGAGGATCGCCACCGTCCCACCCCTGGGCACGGCGGCGTACCGCACCGCCTGCCACGCGGTCGGCAGGACATCCGACAAGTAGACGAACCGCTCGTCGGGTGGGCCCTGCGGCACCTTGATGTGGGTCGAGCGGGCATGCGGGACCCGCAGGTACTGGGCCTGCCCCCCGGGGACCTGACCGTAGAGCTTCGAATAGCCGAACAGGGCCGCGCCCATCCCCTGCTCGCGGACCTGGGTCGTCTCGCACTGCGAGTACAGCTGCTCGTCGCACATGAAACAGGAGCCACACGAGATCTGGAACGGCACGACGACCCGCGCACCGACCCGCAGGTCACCGACGTCGCTCCCGACCGCCTCCACGACACCCATCGCCTCGTGGCCAAGGATGTCCCCCTCGGTCATGAAGGCGGCCAACGGCTCGTAGAGATGCAGATCCGATCCGCAGATGTTCGTGCTGGTCACCCGAATGACCGCGTCGCCCGGATGTTCGATGCGCGGATCGGGCACCTCGTCCACCCGCACGTCCCGCCGGCCATGCCACACAACCGCCTTCATGATCAGTAATCCTTTCTCCGGTCCTGCCGGCCGGTCGAACGGACGCCTGCCAACCACGCGAGCGCCCTGGTGGGTCCTCCACCTCTGACGGCCGTCCCCGGACGGCGGATACCAAAACGCGGCCGGACGGACCCTCGGACCCTCGGACCAGGGACACCTCCGCCGTGCGGTCCGCACTGCCCGTGGTGTGGAGGGATCGGACTCCACCGGCCCGACCAGGACGCGCCCGCGGGGTGTGCCGTCACCAGGCCGAACCGGCCCGTTTCGGTGGTCAGTCGAAGGGTGGCGAGCCCGGCTAGATCATCGCCTCGGGCCTTTTCCCCCGATGCGCAAGGGGATGTTCCCGTCGAATCCCGGGGCCTCATCGAGTAGCTGGGACGTTTTCATTTCGTCCACCGGGTCGGCCAGGAGCTCGAAGACCATGTCGGCGTACCAGGCGTTCCTTTCTGGATTTCCTCCGTGCTCGTGCTCGTCCCTCACCTTCAGGGGAGGGGGGTGAGCAGGCCCTCGACCCCGCGGCGGAACGCGTCGCCGACGCTGTCGACGCCGTCGAGGTGGGCACCGGACATGGCGCCGTCGCGAATCAGGACGAAATGTCGCGCGGCGTGCTCGGGGTTGCCTCGTCGAGGGGAATCCCCGAAGACCTGCGCGAAGAGCTCGGTGAGTGTGGTCGCGTACCAGGTTCGGTGTTCGAGGATCACCTGGCGCACCGGGTCGTCGGGGTCGGGGTACTCGGCGGCGGCTTTGAGGAACGCGCAGCCGCGGAACTCCGGCGCGGCCAGGTTGTCGGCGACGGCGGTCCCGATCGCGCGCAACGCGTCGGCCGGAGACCGCGCGGCCTCGACGGCGGCCCGTACGCCAGCCCGCGTGCCGGTATCGACGCCGCGCAGGTAGGCGAGCACGAGGTCTTCCTTCGAAGGGAAATGCCGGTAGAACGTCGCCCGCGTGGCCGGGGCCTCGGCGAGGATCCGCTCGACCCCGACCGCTCGGATGCCCTCCCGGTAGAACAGCCTGCTGGCCGTGGACAGCAGCCGCTCCCGTGCCTCGGATCGCTCCGGCCGCCCCGAGGAGCTCGCGTTCGGGTCGTCCTGCGCCAGGCGGGTCCGTGCTGCCATCGCGCAACCCTAGCGGAAAGAACGATCGGTCTTGCGGTCAAGGAGGCATCGTGCCAGGCTTGCGCCGCAAGAGAGAACGGTCTTTCTTCCAGGAGGGAACTGTTGTGACCACGACCACCGCCCCGTCCGCCGACCTCGGCGCCGTCGCGCAGGCGCTGCGCAGGCTCTACCTGCTCCGTTTCGGGTTCGCTCTGGTCTGGGCCGTGGTGATGTTTCTGACCGGGTCGAGCATCGGGCCGGTGAGCGCGACCCTGCTCGTGATCTACCCGCTGTTCGACGTGGGCGCCGCCATCGTCGATGCTCGCTCCTGCCGGGCGAGCCGCTCCGCCCGGGGCCTCCAGGTCAACATCGCGATCAGTGGGATCGCCGCCGTCGGGCTGGCCTTCGCGGCGGCCTCCGGTGTTCCGGCCGTCCTGCGGGTGTGGGGAGTCTGGGCCATCGTCGCGGGCCTGGTCCAGCTCGTCGTCGCGCTGTCGCGGCGCGCCGCCCTCGGCGGCCAGTGGTCGATGATCGCCAGCGGCGCCCTCTCCGCGGTCGCCGGGATCTCGTTTCTCCTCCAGGCCGCCTCGTCGCACGACTCGGTGCGCAACCTGGGCGGTTACGCCCTGCTCGGCGGCATCTTCTTCCTCGTCTCCGCGCTGCGCCTCGGACGCGACGCCAACCCGAACACCGGAGCTGGCACGAGCCGCCAGACCCGCACCCAGACCCCACCGGCGGCTCACGGCACAGCGGGCTGACGGCCCGCCGGCGGCATGTCGCGGTGACTTCGATCCGCGGGTGCTCGCCGACATGATCGGAACCGTCGGCCGGTTCACCGACGACGACCAGGTAACAACGGCTGGGCGGCGGGCATGGGCGTCCAGCCGCGGGTCAGCCGATCCGCTCGGCCAGGGAGACGATGATTCCCTCCGGGCCGCGCACGTAGGCCATCCGCCAGATGTTCTCGTGCTGGCCAATGGCGCCGACCAGCCCGTAACCGTCCGCGGCCAGTCTGTCGACGGCGCCCTGGAGGTCGTCGACCTCGAAGGCGATGTTGCGCAGGCCCAGCTCGTTGGCCATCGCGGCGGGCGATCCGGGCTCGTGATCGGGCCGGACGCGTGCCCTCGACCTCGAGACCCAGCCCGACGAAGAACGCCGTCACGGTGTCGAGGTCCGCGACGGTGATGCCGACATGATCAAAACGTCGGATGTGTGCCATGGGCTCTCCTCCAGTGCTCGTGCTTACCGACCAGTCCGGGGACGAAGCCGACGGCGCGATCTCGACACGCTCACCCGCGTCAGCCCGCGCAGCGCGCGCTCGGTCGCCGCGTCGATCGGTGTGACGACGAACAGGCGCTGGTGGGAGTCGCCGAGGGTGGCGAGAATGTCATAGGCGACGGTCATCTCACCGGCCACCGGGTGGCGGATGCGCTTGACACCGTGGGAGTGTTCCCTGACCGTGTGGTCGTCCACCAGGCGGCGAATTCGATGCTTTCCTGGCGCAGGCGTGCGATGACCTCCGCCAGTCGGGCGTCCTCGCGGTGACGGGCGAAATCGGCGCGCAGGTTCCCGACGGTCTCCCGCGCGATGCGTGTCCAGTCGAGCTGGGTCTCCCGGGTCCGTGGGTCCAGGAAAACCAGACAGGCGCTGTTGGCCGCCTCGCCCTGACACCCACCACGCCGCCCGCCGTCGTGGGCTTCACCCTGTCCAGCCACGTCCTCGGTTACGCCCGCCTCACCGCCACCGTCCAGCGGTAGGCGGTCCGGCGCATCCGGCGTCGCTGGTGCCAGCCGGCGGTGCGACACGCCAGCTGTGAACGCCCGGTGAAGCCGCGGACACCCGTTGTCATGGGACCGTGACGGGGTCGGTTCGGGAGAAGGGCGCCTCCATGTCAGATAGCGCCAGTGCGCGGCACGGCATCGCCACGATGGCCGTTCTGGTGATGGTCGCCGGTGTTGGCGCGCTGCTCGGCGCGGTGCCCGCGGGTGCCGCGCCGCTACCGCCCAGGGCGGTCCCGACAGTGATCGACCCACGCACCAGCGCGGGTGTCGGCAGCGTCGCCACCGCCATCAACGACCGGGGCGAGGTCGCCGGCACGTACTTCGCGCCCGGAATGTCCGGCGTCTTCGTCTGGTCCGCGGCGGACGGGGTCCGGTCGCTGGGTCTGTCCGGCGCCGAACCGATCGACGTCAACGAGTCCGGCCAGATCATCGGATGGCTTCCTGTGCCCGGCCTGCCGCCGGTGGGCTTCGTGTACCGCGACGGTGTGACGACGCCGACACCCGGGTTCCTCCCGCTGTACCAGAACGACCGCGGCCAGGTCCTCGGCGCGGAACGGATCGTCGACGGGGCCGCGGTCGGGATCATCCTGTGGGAGGGCGGGGTGCGGACCGACCTGTCCGCCCTGATCCCCGGCTACGTCCGCGGTGTCGGGACCGGGATCAACAACGAGGGCCAGCTCATCGCCGCGTTCCGGCGTGCCGACGGCAGCACCCATGGCGGGATCTACCGCAACGCCCAGTGGCGTGACCTCGGCGGCCTCGGTCCCTACACCTGGCCAAACGACATCAACGAGGCCGGCGACGTGGTCGGCGTATCCGGGACGGCCGCCGGTGCCGGACGCCCGTTCCGCTGGCGCGCCGGGCAGCTCACCGACCTGGGATCCCCCGGGGTGCTGCCCGGGGGAAGCGCGGTGGCGGTCAACGACTCCGGCCAGGTGCTCATCGGCACCCCCGGTTTCCACGACGGCGGCGCCTACCTGTGGACCGATGGGGTGACGACGCGAATCGCCGACGACGACACGGAGGCGATCGGACTCAACAACGACGGGGTGGTGATCGGCACCCGGGCGTTCGGCGGCCAGGGCTTCGCATGGCGCGACGAAAGCTTCTCCGCGCTGGTCGGCTACGCCGCCACCTCGCCGCTCGACCTGAACGAACACGGTCAGATCGTCGGCCAGGCACTCGTCACGGACGCACCGACCGTGGCCCAGCAGGCCGCGCTGTGGAACCTCTCACCCAGCTCCTAGCGATCATCGCCTCCGCGGTGCTACCGCGGGGGCGGGTGGTTCTGGCCGGCGGCGATGGTCGCGTGCACCTCGGCGACTCGTTGTTCCTGCGCCGCGTGGACGCGTGCGACGTCGAGCGTCTCGGCGGCGGCGTCGTCCTGGGCCATGAGAAGGTCCAGGTCGGCGTCGCCGAGGTCGAGGACGCCCAGGTCGAGGTAGGCCTGCCGCAGCCGCGGACCCCACAGGCCGATGTCCTTCACGCACGGGACGACCCGGGCGAACAGCAGCGTGCGAAAGAGCCGCATCGTCTCGCTGGCCTCGACGATCCGCCGGGCCTCGTCGGTGCGCAGACCGAGGTTCTCCAGGACCTCGAGACCCTGGATGCGGTCACGCATCAGGTGGCAGCCCTCGATCACGAACTCCTCGCGTTCCCGGAGTTCGGCGTCGGAGAGCTGCCGGTAGTAGTCGCGCAACGCGATGCGTCCGAAGGCGACGTGCCGGGCCTCGTCCTGCATGACATAGGTGAGCAGCTGTTTCGCGAGTGGCTGTGTCGTGGCATCTCGAATCAGACCGAAGGCTGCGAGCGCCAGACCTTCGATGAGGACCTGCATGCCCAGATACGGCAGGTCCCACCGGGAATCGTTCAGACTGTCGGCCAGCAGGCCCTGAAGGCTGTCGTTGATCGGGTACAGCAGGCCGATCTTCTCGTGCAGGAACCTGGTGTAGATCTCGACATGCCGGGCCTCGTCGACCACCTGGGTGGCGGAGTAGAGCTTCGCGTCCAGACCGGGGGAGGTCTCCACGATGCGTGCCGCGCAGATCAGCGCCCCCTGCTCACCGTGCAGGAACTGGGAGAACTGCCAGGCGGCGGCGTGCCGGCGCACCTGCGTACGATCGGTGGCCGACATGCGGTTCCAGTGGTCCGTTCCGTACAGGACGTTCGCCTCGTCGGGAATACCCAACGGATCCTCGGGGTCGACCGGCAGATCCCAGTCTATCCGCGTGGTCGAGTCCCACTGCCGGTCCTTGCCCTTCTGGTACAGGTCGAGCAGCCTGCCGCGCTCGGGATCGTATTCCCAGGTGAAAACAGGGCGGCCGCCGACGCCGGCGGCCCAGCGGTCCGTTTCGGGGGTCTGAGTGTAGAGATCTCGCGTGGACACCAGCTGTGCTCCCGTCAACGCCGGATGACGTTCCCCGACCGATGCTGCGCCCTGACCGCCGGCGCGGCCACACCGATCTGTCTATCGGGCCATAGGGGAACAGTATGATGCGACATCGGAGCCATCGAGGTGGCCGTCGGGAATCCGCAGAGTTTACCGGTGGTATGCTCGGATTCTGCCGGCGCGCAACCTGTGCGGTGAATCGCGGATATTCGCGTCTCGGCATGTGAAAAAATATTCGCCCCGCTGTCCCGCGCCGCGTGGAGGCGCCTGGTTCGGGTGTTCGGGCGCACTGTCAAGGAATACCTGCTGGTATTCCGAAGACTTATCGGTCCATGGTTGTCCTCTGGTGGTTTGTGGCCGATGCCGATGCCGGTGCGACACTGGCCACGGCTGCGGGAGAAAGGCCGGTTCCCGGCGACAGGGCGCCGTCTTCTCCCGGTCCGGTCCACAGGTCCCGGAAACCCGGTTCACGGGTCGCAGGAAGAGGTGCCGAGATGGCCACGCCGACGACGAGTGTCAGTCACGCCCGCAGACCACGGAGAAACTCGGTCCTGATCACCGCGACGCCGGACATGGCAGCCGTGGTCGACACCCTCACCCGGGCGTTCGACCCGGACCCGATCCTGAACTGGGCTTTTCCACCGGCCGCCGCGAACCGCGAACAATCGATGGCCGCCTTCTTCCGGATCACCACCGAGCTCCTGCTCGAACACGGCGGGCAGGTGGGGGTCGCACCGGAATACGCCGCGGTCGCCGTGTGGTCGCCACCCGGTGAACCGGCGTTGAGCGAGCTGGAACAGACCCGGTACTTCCAGCGGCTGGCCGACGCCTGCGGCGAGTGCGGTGAACGGGCCGTCGCGCTGATGCGCGCCCTCGATGATCAGCACCCGCCGGGCCTGCCGGCCCACTACCACGTGATGTTCGCCGCCGCGCGTCCGGAGCCGGCCGCGGTCGGGCGGGCCGTTCTGCTCATACGTGCCCTGCTGAAGCTGGAGGAACTGCGGGGTTGCGGCCTGTACGCGGAGGCGTCGAGCCCGCAGAACCGCGACCTGTGGCTGGAGATGGGCCTGCGGCGGGTCGGCGACGAGATCGTGCTACCGGCCGGCGGACCCTCCCTCTACCCGGTCTGGCGCGCACCGGATCCGCCGACGGCGTGATCACACGGGAGGCGGGAGACGCTCGACCGGACAGCGCGACGATGCCAGAACCTCATGCGGACCCGGGGCCAGGCGTTCCCGAGATCGCCTTCGGACCGGCGGACGAGCCCTGGCGGAACTCCTTCGGCGGGCTCTCGCTGATGTCCGGCCCACCTGATGTGACACCGCCCAGCAGCGACCCGCGTCGAAGCTATGCCAGCATCCCGGAGATCCCCTACGGCCAGTTCCAGCTGCCGGCCAGCGGGCTCACCGAAGAGCAGTACGCGGCGGCGGAGAACCACTTTCGCTCCTGGTTGGAGCAGCAGTGCCGGGTCTCGGTGGGTTTCCAGGTCAGCGGTGACCTGGATTACCAGCAGCGGCTCGGCCCTTACCTCGGCCTGGCTCTCAACAATGTCGGTGATCCATACCAGAGTGGCGCCTACACCCACAACTCGAAGATCCTCGAGCGGGCTGTTCTCGACTACTTCGCCTCCCTCTGGAACGCCAGATGGCCGCATCGCCGGGACGACCCCGAATCCTACTGGGGATATTCGCTGACGATGGGCGCCAGCGAAGGAAACCTGTACGGCCTGTGGAACGCCCGGGAGTACCTGTCGGGGCAGCTGATGCTGCATTCGGGACAGGACTCGTGGTCGTCTGGCGGTGGCCGGTACGGCCCGGCCGACGATCCGGCCGGGCCGAGGTCGAACAGCTACCATCCGGTCATCTTCTACTCGCAGGACACGCACTACTCGCTGACGAAGGCGACCAGGCTGCTGGGTGTCGACACCTTCCAGGACGTCGGCCGCCGCTGGTTTCCGGACGAGAACCCGCTGGCCCCGGGCACCCCCTGGCCGGCGGAGGTGCCGTCGCTCGGTGGCGCCGACGGCGACGGCACGATCGACATCGACTGTCTGGCGGTACTCGTGGAGTTCTTCGCGTCCCGCGGATTTCCGATCCTGGTCAACCTGAACTACGGCTCGACCTTCAAGGGCGCCTACGACGATGTGGAGGTCGCGTCGAGGACGGTGCACGAGATCTGCGCGAAACACGGCCTGGACGAACGTCCCGTCTACCACGACCACCGCGGCCGTGATGGCCGCGCCGCCGAGGACCAGGACGGTTCCGGAGGTTTCGATCTGCGCACCGGATACTGGGTCCACGTCGACGGTGCTCTGGGCGCCGGCTACGCGCCCTATCTGGAGATGGCCCGTCGAGCCGGCCTGGTCGCGGCGGCACCCCCGGTGTTCGACTTCCGCCTGCCGACGGTGCACTCCATCACCGCGAGCGGCCACAAGTGGATGGGGGCGCCCTGGCCGTGCGGAATCTTCATGACCCGTACCGGATTCCAGATGGTTCCGCCGCGGGAGGTGGAGTACACGGGTTCGTCCGACACGACGCTCGCCGGATCGCGCAACGGTTTCTCGCCGCTGCTGATGTGGGACTATCTGGCCCGGCACTCCTACGACGACCAGGCCCGGTGGGCGGCCGAATGCGACCGGATGGCGGCGTACGCCGAGAGCAGTCTGCGGGCGCTCGAAACGGCGCTGGGCCTCGACCTGTGGGTCGCGCGCAGCCCGTTCTCGCTCACCGTTCGCTTCCGCCGGCCCGTCCCCTGGATCGTCCAGAAGTACTCGCTGTCGTACGAGACGACCCACGTTCGCGGGCAGCGGCGACCCTACGCCCACCTGTTCACGATGCGGCACGTGACCCGCGACCTGGTCGACGCACTGGTTCGCGATCTTCGGCGGGTGGGAGCGTTCGCGGTCGGATAACCGCGGCCGTTCGGCGATGCGCGGGGAAGACGGAAAAAGGTTCGGGTGGCCTGGTCGAGATCCCGTTGACGTCCAACGGGTCCAGGAGGTCTTCGAGTTTCTCGCGGGCTCGGCGAACGCCGGCGAGAAAGACGCCTTCTTTCGTGGCGTAGTGTGAGTGGACGACAGGTCGGGTGACAGCCGTCGAACGGGTGATGCCCCCATCGAAGTGTTCTGGTCGAAGCCGGATCCGGCGACCAGGCAGGTTTGCGAGGAGATCGGCCCGCGGTGGCACGGGTCGTGCCAGGCCGCACTCACGGGACGACGTCCCGCGACGGTTCCTTCTGCTTGCCCGCATAACCGGCACATTGGTATACAAGCTGTAACTTAGGTCGCGGACGTCGCTGACACCAGTGACGCACCGCCCCGAAGCGGGTCTGACCACGATCGTCCACCACCCGGTGCGACTCCTTGGTCTGGCGGGAGACCGGGCCGGCTGTCACCTGCTGACGGCCGTTGTCGTGTCGATCGACGAGGAGGACGACGGGTGGACCTGTTCGACCTGACCGGCCGGACGGCGGTGGTCACCCGTGGCACCCGCGGACGACGACCCGGCCCGCATCGTCAACGTCGGCAGCATCGACGGGCTGACGGTTCCGGTCGGGCCTACCTGTGTCTACTGCGCGAGCAAGGCGGTGCTCCATCACCTGACCCGGCACGCGGTCATCCCGGTGGATGGCGGACTGGCGACGAGCAGGTAGGAAGGCACGCCGGCGAGCGACCGCCACGCTGGTACCGCCGAACCTCTGCCGTCACACGTTCCGCCGTCACATGAACTGTCAGTGCAAACCTGTCGACCGGAGGTCGAAGATGACCGACTTCTCTGTTTCGCTGAACGATGACCAGCGTGCACTGCAGAAATGGGTACACGACTTCGCGGTGGATGTGATGCGCCCCGTGGCCGCCGAGTGGGACGAGCGCGAGGAGTTCCCGTGGCCGGTGGTACAGGAAGCCGCCAGAATCGGTCTCTACAGTGTGGATTTCGTCAGCAACGGCACCTTTGGTGACCCGACCGGCCTCACCCTGCCGATCGCCGTCGAGGAACTGTTCTGGGGCGACGCGGGTATCGGCCTGGCCATCATGGGGTCCGCGCTGGCGGCCGCCGGCATCGCGGCGAACGGCACTCCCGAGCAGCTCATGGAATGGGTCCCGCAGTGCTACGGGAGCGCCGACGACGTCCGGCTCGGAGCGTTCTGCGTGTCCGAGCCGGACGCGGGATCGGACGTCTCCTCTCTGCGTACCCGCGCCGTCTACGACGAGAGGACCGACGAGTGGGTCCTGGACGGCACCAAGGCGTGGATCACCAACGGCGGCATCGCCGACATCCACGTCGTCGTCGCCACCGTCGACAAGAACCTGGGCAGCAAGGGGCAGGCGAGCTTCGTCGTTCCCCGGGTCGACGGTCTGAGTCAGGGCCAGAAGTACAGAAAGCACGGCATTCGGGCCTCCCATACCGCGGAGGTCGTTCTCGAGGGCGTGCGGGTGCCAGGTTCGCACCTGCTGGGAGGCAAGGAGAAGCTCGACGCGAGGCTGGCCCGGGCCCGGGAGGCGCTCGTGCGACCCAGCGGCGAGCGCTCCGGCAAGCAGCCGGCCATGGCCACCTTCGAAGCCACCCGCCCCACCGTGGCCGCCCAGGCTCTCGGTGTCGCCCGAGCCGCCTACGAATACGCGCTCGACTACGCCAAGGAACGCCACGCCTTCGGCAGGCCGATCATCATGAATCAGTCCATCGCGTTCATGCTCGCCAACATGTGCACCCAGATCGACGCGGCCCGGCTGCTGACCTGGCGGGCGGCCTGGCTCGGCCACAACGGGACGTACCAGAACGCGGAGGGGTCGATGTCGAAGCTGTATGCCGGCCGAACCGCGGTGTGGGTCACCGAACGCGCCATCCAGATCCTCGGTGGCTACGGCTACACCCGCGAGTTCCCGGTCGAGCGGTGGCACCGGGACGCGAAGATCATGGACATCTACGAGGGCACCGAGCAGATCCAGGAACTCATCATCTCGCGGGCGATCTCCGGACTCCGGATCGAGTGAACAACAGCTTCGGTGGAACTGCTTCCGTTGGATACTCCGGCAGCAGCCGACCGCGGATCTGTTCGACGACGCCGGACATGCTGACGACCGGGGCCGAACGAGGCAGGGACGGTGCCTAGTTCTCGGTGACGGACTCGGGGATCGGGGCGCCGGTGACGTCGTGGGCGGCCACGTCGGCGGGAACGGAGCCACCCAGCGGCTGGGCGTGCCAGTCCACGAAGGTCCAGCCGGTCGCGGCGCTGCCCTCGAGGGTGACCATTCCCGTGTTCGCGAGCCAGCGATGTTCCACCGAACCGACGCCGGCGGCCCGGATGCCGACCCAGGCCCGGATCGCGGCACCGTGACTGACGACGACGACCCCGTCGTGGTCGTCGTGCGCGGCCGAGATGGACGCGAGGGCGGCGTCATAACGGTCGACGAACGCGTGCCCGGTGTCGGCGCCGGGCATCGCACGGCCCAGATCGCCGTGAATCCAACTGCCGATGACGTCGAGGTACTCGGTGACGGACGCCTGGGCGGTGTGCAGCTCAAGGTCGCCCGCGGTGATCTCCTCGAGGCCCTCCAGCACGGTGACCCCAAGCTCGCGGGCCTGCGCGAGGGGGGCCGCGGTGAGCTGGGTGCGGATCAGGACCGAGGCGTACATCGCCGAGATCCGTTGCCCGCGCAGCGCGCCGGGCAACGCCTGTGCCTGCCCCTGACCGAACGCGGTCAGGGGGGCACCCGGACGCCCGGTGTCGAGGGCACCGGCGACGTTGTGGGGGGTTTGGCCGTGTCGGAGCAGCATGAGGCGCATCGACACGGATTCTAACCGGCGCTCAGCCGGCGAGCAGGGTGGTCGTGGCGAGGCCGAGCACCGTCGCGGCGATGGTGATGCGGATGGGAAGCTGGGCCCGTTCGGCCAGCGACGGTCGCCGTGAGATCGCAGACAGCGGCCCGGCGATCATCGCCAGCAGCGCCCCGGCCCACACCAGCGCGGACAGGTCGGCGGTGTCCCGGCCGAGCCCGACCACGACGATGGTGACGATCAGCGCGGCGGCGAACAGTGCCTGCGGCAGGAGCAGCAGGGACATTCTCGGCAGCGCGGTCTTGGCGGTGGTGCCCGACTCCGGCCGTCCGGCGATCACCACCCGGATGAACGCCAACGCGTACAGCGGCGCGTTGAACAGGGTGCTCGCGATCGTCCGATGCGCGCCACGCAGGCCCGCGTGATACGCGACGAGCAGCATCGAGCCCATCAGATACGGCAACGCGTGCAGCATGTAGGCGGTCAGGGAGGTTCCGGCGGCGATCTGGATGCCCGCGACGGCGCTCAGCGGCGGACCGAGCAGGAACATCATCTGGGCGCAGGCCACCAGATAACCAACGCCGGTGTGCAGATAGTGGGCGCGTTGCCAACCGGTGAGGCCGGGCTTGCGCAGCGGGTTGTCGAACAAGGTCAGGCGCAGGCCGTCCATCGCCCAACGGCTGCGTTGACGCGCGTACTCGGCGGCGGTGGCCGGTGCGATACCGACGGACACCGGCTGCGGATGGTAGACGCTGCGCCAACCCCGGGAGTGCAGTTCGTAGGACGTGTGCAGATCCTCGACGATGTTCCACTCGCTGAAACCGCCGGCGGACTCGAGCGCGGTGCGCCGGTACAACGTCCCGTTGCCGCAGGAACTCGCCGCGCCGTCGCGGTCCTTCGCCGGCTGCACCGCCCGGTACAGCATCGGCTCGGCATTGTTGAGGACGTCGTAGCGGCCGACGTCGAAACGCTGCTCGGTGCAGACGAGCCCGACGGTGGGGACACGCAGATAACCCAGCACCCGTTCGGCTAGGTCGGGGACGGCGATGTGGTCGGCGTCCAAAGTCATGATCGCCTCGCCGGTGGTGCGGGCGAGGGCGTGATTGAGGTTCGCGGCCTTGCCCCTGGGCCCGTCGGTCCGGGTGAAGCAGGTCAGCCCCAGGCGGGCGGCCAGCTCGTCGATCTCGCGCCAGTTGTCCCGCCGGGCGATCCGACCGTCATTGAGAACATAGGTGTGGTGCGGATAGTCGATCGCCAGAGCCGCCCGCAGGGTCGCCTCGACGATCTCCACCGGCTCACCGCAGACGGTGACGTAGACGTCCAGCGTCCCCGCCGGCGCCGGCGCACGACGGACCAGACCGGGCCGGATGCGCGCGGTCATCACCGCCGTCCACACGATGGCGAGGTAGCTCGCGACCTCCGCCGCGTAGAACAGGCCACCGGCCACCCCGGTGCCGCCCAGGCCACCGGCCCGCCACGTCAGGTACACCGCCCCGATCAGGACGACGACGACCGCGAGCACGGGCCCGGCGGCCGCCCGTGCTCGGCTCACGGGCACCCGCACCCAGGCGGCGTCGTCGGTCAGGGGCGCGAGGTCCGCCAGCCGCGTGGAGGTGGCCGGCGCGGCGGGGTCGTCGACGCCGCCGGCGACGTGGGCCTGCACGGGAATCGCCGGCACCTCGGGCGTCGTCGGCTTCGCGGAGGTCGCCGTGCTGGCGGGCGCCGCTGACGGGGGCCACGAACGGGCCCGCTGCGCCATCAATGTCGTGACCTCGTGGACGTTCCCACCGTGTCCACCCTCGGGTCCGGCATTATTCACAAGATCTCCTCTCGATCTTCCCGGGCATCCTCCCACCTGACCCCTTGTTCGAATGCACCGCCTGCCAGAAGTTCGGTCAGCGAGGTGCAATGGAGAAAATCGCTGGGGGTGTCACACCTGTGGCGCGTAACTCACCCGTTCAAACAAACGATGTTGACCCGGCCAGCCTGTTTCCGGGCAGCCATGTACGGGTCGCGACCGACTGGCTTCGTTCAGGATCAGGCGGGTGGCGGGCTCTCGCCGGACTCCCTCGCGGAGTTTGTCGAAGACGCCCCTGCGGTGATCCCGCACCACCGGGTGCGGGGAGACGAACAGGGCCGCGGCGGCGGTCCGGGGGCACGTCCAAGGGGGTGCCCGAGGGCGTACCCGAGGTCGTGTCCGCCCAGGAGGCGAGCGCGTCGGTGTGCGCGACATGATCGTCGTGCACCTGTCGATGCCGGGTGAGTTCCAGCTCGCGGTCGCCGCCCCGGCGAAATCGGCGTTGCCGCTGACCTTCGGAATGTTCGCCGACGGAAGGTGCACTCGAAGTGCCGCATGCCATGTGTGCGAGCGCTTCGCCGCTCCGCGTTGGTCGCCGCCCCGGCTGGCGCCGCGAGTTTATCCCGCCGTGTCCGGATCATCTACGGCACCGCCCGGCCCGGCCGGCCAGCACAACAATTTAAGTGAGACAATTGTGTGACCCGCGAAACCAACAATCAGCGCTACCGCCGGGGTGCGGCCGACATCGCGACGAGCGAGTTCGGCGCGCGGGGTCGGCTCGTTGCCGGGGTAGGCGGTGTGCTCGTGGAACCGGGGCTTTGCGTGATCAGGGGCCGAAGGGTGCTCGTTGGGCACGGTGATGGCCGGGCTGGCGACCGCGGTGCGGGTAGTCGATCACCATGGCCGCCCGCGGCGTCGCCTTGGCGATCTCCGCCAGTTCACCGCAGACGGTGACGAACACATCCAGGCTGCCCACCGGCGCCGGCGCCGGCGCGTGGCGGATGGGAGCCGGCCGGATCCGGGCGGTCATCACCGCCGTCCACATGACCGCGAGACAGCTTGCGACGTCCGCACTGTTTCCACCCTCGGGTCCGGCGGGATTCACAGGAATCTCCTCTCGATTTTCGGGCGATCGTCCAGTGCCGGACGGCCGCTGCGGGCTGCCGGGATTTGCCCATAGGAGATATGTTCTGTCGGTGGTTTCGGCGGAGCTGGGGGTCGGTTTCGGCCCGCGGGCGACGGTGCGGGTGTACTGGCGGCTGCTGTGCGCGGGTTTTCGCCGGCAGTCGGCCTATCGGGCGGCGATGCTGGGTGGGCTGGTGGCCAACGCGGCGTTCGGCCTGCTCAAGGTGGCGGTGCTGTTCGCGACGGTCCGGGCGGCCGGCGGTGAGGTGGCCGGCTATGACGTCGGCCGGATGAGCGCCTACATCTGGATCTCCCAGGGGTTGTTCGGTGTCCTCAATCTCAACGGCCGCAGCGAGCTGGCCACCCGGGTGAAGGACGGATCGGTCGTGGTCGACTTCCTGCGCCCGCTCGACGTGCAGGCGGCCGAGATCACGGTCGAGGTCGGGCGCGCACTGTTCGCACTGGTCTCGCGCGGAATCCCGATGATTGCCCTCGGTGCAGCCATCGGCATGGCGCTGCCGACCTCGGTGGCGGCGTATCCGCTCGGCGCGCTCAGCGTGCTGCTGGGAATCGTGCTTTCGATGGCGAGCGCCTACCTGGTCGGGGTCGCCGGGTTCTGGCTGGTGGAAACACGCGGTATCCAGGTCCTGTACATGGTGATGTCGGGTTTTCTGGCCGGGCTGTTCGTGCCGGTCGGGTTGTTCCCACCGCTGCTGCGAGCAGTGGCACAGGCGACGCCCTTTCCGGCCATGATGATGTATCCGGTGGACGTGCTCGGCGGGCACACCGATGTCGCCGGCATGTGCGGCCGGCTGGTCGCCCAGGCCGCCTGGCTGTTCGGCGTCGCGATGCTGGGTCAGATCCTCACCCGCGCCGGCCGGCGCCATCTGGAGGTACAGGGTGGCTGAGGTGGCGGCCGGGCGGGACCTCTGGTGGCGCAACGAGGCACAGCCACCGGGCCGAGGCGATCTGCGGGCGCGGTTGCGGCCCTACCGGGTCGTGCTGGCATCCCGGGCGCGGTCGCAGACGGCGTACCGGGCGAACTTCGCCCTGGACCTGGTCAGCTCGCTGCTGGTCGGGGTGGCGGAGCTCCTGGAGATCTGGGTGCTGTTCCATGCGGTGACCCGGCTCGGCGGGCTGGAGTTCCACCAGATACTGCTGGTCTTCGGGCTGGCCGATCTGGCTTTCAGCCTCGCTGACCTGGCCTTCGGGCACTGCGACGAGCTGGCCACCTACGTGCGCGCCGGCACTTTGGACGTGTTCTACCTACGGCCGCAGCCGTTGTTGCTGCAGCTGGTCACCTGCGACGTCACACTGCGTCGGCTTGCCCGGGCGTCCGTCGGTGTCTGTGCTCTCGGAGTGGGCCTGGCCGTCAACGACATTTCCTGGAACCCGTCGAGCGTGGCCCTGCTGATGACCGCCCTCGCCAGCGGGGTCGCCATGTTCTCCGCGCTGTTCGTCTGGGCGGCCGGGGTCCAGTTCTTCCTGGTCGACGGCGCGGAGATGACCAATGCCGTGACCTATGGTGGTCGTTACGCCGCGACCCAGCCGGCGTCGGTGTGGTCGCGGCCGCTCAAGGCGGTGTTCGGATTCGCCGTTCCCATGGCGTTCACCGGTTTTCTTCCGACGCTGCGGCTGCTCGGGCTGCCGGGGCCGGCGTGGTTTCCGACCTGGCTGGGCTGGTGCGGCCCGCTGGGGGCGCTGTGGACGTGGGGAATGGCACTGCTTTTCTGGCGCTGGGGCGTCCGGCACTACCGCAGCGGGGGCGGATGAGCGCGATCATCGAAACCGTCGGTCTGAGCAGGCGGTTCACTGTCCGAGAAGGGCTTCGGCGCCGGGTGCTGACCGCCGTCGACGGGCTGAGCGTCCGGATTGAGCCGGGGGAGGCGGTGGGCTACATCGGCGCGAACGGCGCCGGCAAGTCCACCACCATCAAGATGCTCACCGGCATTCTCGTCCCGACCGGTGGGACGGTGACGACCTGCGGGCTGCGACCGGTCGCCGACCGTCGCCGGATCGCCCGGCAGGTCGGGGTGGTGTTCGGCCAGCGTTCCCAGCTGTGGTGGGACCTGCCGCTGCGGGAGTCGTTCCGGATCCTGGCCGCGATCCATGCTCTGCCCGGTGACGTCGAACGGGCCCGTACGGCCGAACTGGTCGAGCGTCTCGACATGACCGAGTTCCTGGCCGTCCCGGTCCGCCAGCTGTCGCTGGGCCAGCGGATGCGGGCCGAGATCGCCGCCGCGTTGCTGCACGCCCCCCGGCTGATCATCCTGGACGAACCCACCATCGGTCTGGACGTGCTGTCCAAACAGCGGCTGCGCGAGTTCCTCGTCGACCAGCGTCGCGCCCATGGCACCACCCTGCTGCTCACCACCCACGACATGGGTGACGTCGAGCGGCTGTGCGACCGGGTGCTGGTCATCGACCACGGCCGGCTCGCCTATGACGGCGACCTCACCGGTCTCGCCCGCGCGTCCGGCGCCGAACGGGTGCTGGCCGTGGTGCTGGCCGAACCCACGACAGACCTGACCGACGTTCCCGGTGCCCGCCATCTGGTCAGCCAGGCCCGTGGGCTGCGGCAACGCCTCGCGTTCGACGCGGAGATCACCACGGCGGCCCAGGTGTTCGCCGCCGTCGCGCAGCGCGCCGAGGTTCTCGATTTCACCGTCGAGGAACCCGACATCGAGGACGTCGTCCGCCGCGTCTACGCCCGCGGTTCCGTGCCCGTGGTCCGCAGCTCCACCGACAGGTGAACGTCATGGTTTCTCCCGGCCGGGGTCAGGCAGTGACGATCGCGAAGGCGGGATTCGGGTCGTCGAGCAGCGATCGCAGCCGGGACAGGACGCTGGGATCGCCGTCGACCGTGAGATCGTCGGCGGGGATCCGGCCGCCGAGGAAGCCGAGCAGTTCCGCCCTGGACAGGCGCACGGTGGCATCCGGGGCATCGGTGGCGGGATCGGACCAGTGGGTCAGGGCGCCGTGGGACAGCAGGCTGCGGTGGATCTCCTTCTGATCGGTGATGGCCCAGTCGAGGGTGAAGGCCTGTCCCCAGGCTCGTGGGCCGTTGATCCTGATCGCGAAGGAGTCGAGGATCTGCTCGATCGTCAGTGCGCCCGCCAGGGCCGTGGTGTCGACGTCCGCCGCACCGTGGGCCGTGCCCTGGCGGAGTTCCTGGGCTCCGGTGAGGTAGAAGTTGCGCCAGGTGCCGTTCTCCGCGCCGAATCCCAGGCGGGTGTGGACATCGGCGAGCAGGTCCCGGGCGTCCTCCGACGCCGGATCGGCGAAGACGGCATGGTTGAGGAGCTGGGCGGCGAATCGAAGGTCGCCGTCGTCCCGGTAGGCCCGCGCCTTCGCCACGACCGCTTTCACCCCGCCGATGCAGTCGACATATCGGCGGGCCGACTCCACCGGCGGGTGTTCCCACAGATGCGCGGGATTGCCGTCGAACCAGCCCAGGTAGCGCTGGTAGACCGCCTTCACGTTGTGGCTGACCGAGCCGTAGTAGCCGTGGGTGTGCCAGGATCGCGCCAGCTCGGGATCCAGCTCGACCAGTTCGGCGATCTCGGTTCCCGTGTAACCCAGGTTCATCAACCGCAGGGTCTGGTCATGGAGATAGGCGTAGGTGTCCCGCTGGTCCGCCAGGAACGCTCGGATGGCCGCGGTGCCCCAGGTGGGCCAGTGGTGCGAGGCGAAGGCCACATCGGCCTCGTCCGCGAACAGGGTCATCGTCTCCTGGAGATACCGGGACCAGACGCGGGCGTCGCGCACCACCGCACCGCGCAGCGTCAGGACGTTGTGGAGAGTGTGGGTGGCGTTCTCCGCCAGGCACAGCGCACGATGGTCCGGAAGAAGGAAGTTCATCTCCGCCGGCGCCTCGGTGCCGGGCGTCATCTGGAACACGAACCGGACCCCGTCCAGGATCTCCTCCTGCCCGGTGCGGGTGACGTCCACCGTCGGCGGGAGCAACGACACCGTGCCGGCTGACGCCGTCTGTCCCAGGCCGGTACCGACCAGCCCGCGCGGCCCCGGTTCCAGTGACGCGCCGGTGTGGTACATCCCGCGGCGCAACATCGCCCCGCCCGCGTAGACGTTCTCTGTCACCGCGTGCCGCATGAAATCCACCGGTGCCACGATCGGGACCCCGCCGGTGACCACTCCGGCGACCCCGCCGAAATGGTCGATATGTGGATGGGTGTAGATGACCGCGGTCACCGGCCGGTCGCCCCGATGCCGCCGGTACAGTCCGAGTGCGGCGGCGGCCGTCTCCGTGGACACGAGCGGGTCGATGACGACCACTCCGCGCTCGCCCTCGACCAGTGTCATGTTGGACAGATCCAGGCCCCGCACCTGATAAAGCCCCTCGGTCACCTCGTAGAGGCCGTGCCTCGCGCACAGTCGGGACTGTCGCCAAAGGCTTGGATGTACCGTGGGTGGGCATTCGTCCGCCAGGAATCGGAACGCCTCGTTGTCCCACACCGTCCGGCCGGCCTCATCCCGCACGACGCATGGTTCCAGCGCGCCGATCAGACCCCGGTCGGCCGCCTCGAAATCCAGCTGATCGCCCTTCGGCACGCGACCCCTCCTGTACCTGGCCATGGAAAAGCACCACAGACGTCGTGCGCCCACGGGACCGGAATTCCAGTCGGCTTCGTACGTACCCAGAGCCGCCGTGGCCACGCAGGTTGGAATCTGGTTCAGGGGCCGGCGGGAAACGACCGGTGCGGTGGCGCCGCGCGCAGCGCGAGAAGCGCGATGTCGTCCTCTCCGGTCCGCGGCGCCATTGCGGCCAGGACGCCGTCGCAGAGGCTGGCAAGGGCAATGTCTTCGCCAGCAGGGCCTTCGCCAGCGGGGGATTCGGTGGTAATGCCTTCGGTGGCGAGGCTGGTCAGGACCCCGCGCAGGGCGTCGAGTCCTTCGTCAAGCGAGGTGCCGCGGCGTTCGACGAGGCCGTCGGTGTAGAGCAGCAGGACGGCACCGGGCGGGAGGAACGCGCTGTGGTCATGGCGGTCGGCGTGGGTGTCGAAGCCGAGCAGCAGGTCGGTCCGGGCCGTTTCGAGGATCTCGGTGGATCCGTCGGCGTGCACGAGGATCGGCGGCAGATGTCCGGCATTGCACCAGTGGACAGTGCGTATATGCAGGCTGTCGCCGCTGTCGCCGCTGTCGCCGCTGTCGCCGCTGTCGGCAGCGGCCTCGACGCGGACGAGGACGACGGTGGCGAGGGCGTCCACGCCGAGACCCGCCGCGGTGTGCTCGAGGGCGCTGAGAACGGCGGCGAGTGGACTGGACCGGTCCGGACGGTCCTGTCCACCGGCCGGGACGTGGCTGACCGAAGGTTGGCTGGCAGGGATTCGGTCGGCGGGGGTGCGACCGTCGGCGACGGGGGTGAGGTCGGCGGTGTAGGCGAGGGTGCGCAGCAGCCCGCGCAGCTGCGCCATCTTCGCGGCCGCGGTGCTGTCGTGCCCGGTGACGTCGCCGATCACCAGGACGGTCGAGCCGTCGGTGTGCTCGAAGGCGTCGTACCAGTCACCGCCGACCCGGGCGGCGTCCTGGGCGGACTGGTAGCGGACCTCGATCTGCAGGCCGGCGGGGGTGGGTGGTGGGGTCAGCAGGGCGAGTTGCAGGGCCTCCGCGAGTTCGCGTACCTCTCGGGCGGCCTGTCGTTCCTGCTGGGTCGCGCGGATGCGGTGCAGCGCCTGGGCGCACTGGGCGGCGAAGCCGTCGAGCAGGTCGAGTTCGCTCGCGGACGGCTCATGTTCGTCCACCCAGGCCGCGGCGAGGCTGCCCAGGACCTTCCCCTGCACGGTGAGCGGCAGGATGGCCCAGCCCAGTCGGGCGGTGTCGGCGTAGACGTCCGCCATGATCGGATCGAAGGCGTGGCCGGACGCGACGGTGGGCAGCAGAACGCGCCGGCCCGTCCGGGCGGTCCAGCAGCTGGGTAGCGGGCTGTCATACGGGACGGCGCCGTAGGTGCGCCGGGCCCGCTCGCCGAGGGCGGCGTTGAGGGTGATCCGCCAGTTGCCGGTCTCGTCGGGGGAGACCACGGCACCGCCGTCCGCACCGAGTGTGGCCAGCCCCTGGCCCACCACGATGGCTTCCAGGGCTTCGACGGTGTCCACCGAGGTCAGCGCGAGGGCGACCTCGGCCAGGGTGGCGGCCTGGCGGGCCGCCAGATCGCGCTCCGCCGACGCGTGCAGCAGCGACCGTGTGATGGACCGTTCCCGCTCCATGATCTCGTGGCGTTCGGTGACGTCGAGGAAGTAGGCCACGACCCCGCCGGTGTCCTCGATGTCTCCGATGACGTGGATGTCCAGCCATCGGCAGAGCGGCTCGGGGTAGTAGATCTCGATGTTCTCCGGCTCGCGCAGCCGCGCGACGCGCCGGTAGACCGTCTCGAACTCGGTGCCGACGACCGCGGGGAAGATCTCCCACAGTGATCTGCCGAGCAGCTCCTCGCGAGACCGGCCGCACAACCGCTCACCGGCGGGGTTGACACCGTTGCAGCGCCAGCCGCCATCCCAGGCGATGAAGCCCACCGGCATCGTCTGCAACAGCTGCCCGGCCCGACGTTCCACAGGGGTCAGGTCCCGCTCCGAGCCCGCGGTCACTGCTCCCACCCTTGTCGTGCACGGCCGATGACAGTCGAATGTTCCTGCCGAAAATAGCCGAGTCCCCGGACTCGGGCCACAGGTGAGACGGACCAGGAAGGGGTGGATCAGACCTGGGGTGGATCAGACCTGGGCCGGACCGGGCGGGTGCGGCAGGCCGCAGGTGCCCGGTCAGGGGCGAGGGAGCCGAACCAGGCCCAGGTAGAAGTCGTCGATGGTGTGGATGGTGCCGAGGAAGTCGTCCAGATCGGTGGGTTTGCAGACGTAGGCGTTGGCGTGCAGCTGGTAGCTGCCGGCGATGTCGTCGGGCGCATCGGAGGTCGTGAGGATCACGACCGGGATGGTGCGCAGCTCGGAGTCGGCCTTGATCGCGGCAAGCGTCTCTCGACCGTCCATCCGTGGCATGTTCAGATCGAGCAGGATCAGATCCGGCCGCGGACGGGCCGGGTCGCGCAGGTACTGCAGGGCCTGCACCCCGTCACCGACAGTGTGCAGGTTCTGGCCGAGTCCACGGGAGAGGAACGCTTCCTCGATGAGCAGGGCGTCACCGGCGTCATCCTCGGCGAGCAGGATGTCGTAGGGGCGGCTTGGTGCGGCAGCGGTCATCGGATCCCGGTTTCGATTGCCCCCCACACTCGTCGTGCGGTGGTTGGTGCCACGTCATCATGGCATGACCGGGACGTCCAGTGTGGCGATCTTGAAGGGTGTCCGGCGGGCGGACCCCCGGTGCGACGGACCGGTGGAAGGCGGACGAAGGTGACGTCGCAACAGGCTGTCCAGGGCCGGCCGTCCGGCTGGACCACCAGCCGGTGGTTGTCGGCCGGGGTGGGCGGCGCCCTGGTGGTGCTGGTCACGCTGGGTGTGCTCGGCACCTGGCTGCTCGCCCACGCGACCTCGGTGAACCAGCGCCTCATCGACCGCAGCGCCCCCGCCCTGCTCGCCGCGGTCCGCCTCGACGCCGCCCTGGTCGGCCAGGAGACCGGCGTGCGCGGCTTCGGGATGACCGGGCAGGCCGAGTTCCTGGCGCCCTACCGCCAGGGGGTCGAGGAACAGAACCGGCTGGCCGGCGAGCTGCGTCGGCTGCTGACCGCCGACGGCAGCCGCACCGACACCCTCGACGACCTGCTCGGACGGGCCACCAGCTGGCACCGGGTGTACGCCGACCGGGTCGTCGCCGCACCCCCGGGCGCACCGGTGGCGTTCGCGACGGCGCGGGCCACCACCGGCAAGACGGCGTTCGACGCCCTGCGCGCGGCAAGCCACACCCTGCAGGAACAGCTGGGCGCCGCCCGTGCCGAGGCCCGGGCGGACCTGATGCACGTGCGCCGGCTGCGGAACTGGACCTTCGGCGCGATCGCTGCCGTGATCCTCGCTGGTGCGGTCCTCGCGTTCGTGGGTCTGCGCCGCGCCGTGTCCGCACCGCTCGCCCGGCTCGCCAGCGACGCCGACCGGGTCGCCGCCGGCGACTTCGACCATCCGATCCGCACCGGCGGTCCCGCGGACATCCAGACCGTGGCCCGGACCGTGGACCTGATGCGTGATCGCCTCGCCGCCGCCCTCGTGGCCTCCGAACAGGCCCGTTCGGACCTCGACCGCCGGGCCGAGGAACTACGCCGCTCCAACACCGACCTCGAGCAGTTCGCCTACGTCGCCTCGCACGACCTGCAGGAACCGCTGCGCAAGGTGACCAGCTTCTGCCAGTTGCTGCAGCGCCGCTACGGCGGCCAGCTGGACGAACGCGGCGACCAGTACATCGGCTTCATCGTCGACGGCGCCGCCCGCATGCAGAAACTCATCCAGGACCTGCTGGCGTTCTCCCGCGCCGGCCGGGCGGATCACCCCGCCGAGGACGTCGATCTGGACGTGGTCCACCGCCGCGCGCTGGAAGGTCTCGAGCTGGTTGTTCGGGAAAGCGGCGCGCAGCTGACCCACGACCCGTTGCCGACGGTCGCCGGACACCCGGCCCACCTGGAGATCCTGCTGACCAACCTGCTCGGCAACGCCCTGAAGTTCCGCCACCCCGAGCGCACTCCGGCCATCCACGTCGGCGCCGAACGCGACGGCGACCGGTGGCAGATCAGCGTGACCGACAACGGTATCGGCATCGAGGCCCAGTACAGCGAGCGCATCTTCGTCATCTTCCAACGCCTGCACAGCCGGGAGGACTATCCCGGAACCGGCATCGGCCTGGCCCTCTGCAAGAAGATCATCGAATATCACGGTGGCACGATCAGCCTCGACGCCGATCGCGCCGTCGGAACGCGCGTGGTGTTCACCCTGCCGGCCGCGTAGCGCGATGTCGACGAAGGTGCACCGTCCCGCTCCGCCGCTCTCGTGGTCGGCGATCACGAGCCGCCGCCCTCGACCAAAGCTACTTTCTGTAGCGATGTTGTGGGTTGCTGTGGGGTGCTGGGAGCCAAGGGGGTCGTCGTGGGGGTTTTTGTGTCTGATTTGCCCCCCACGACGACCTGTTTAGCGTGATCTTGCTCCGTGGTCGGCTGCGGGGTGTAGCGGCTGGGGAGTTCGGGGTCCGGGGCGGTGACTGCTCGCGGTGGACGGATCCGCCAGCTCGTCCGGGTCTCGTGCACACCGCTGCCTGTGGGTGGAAAGGGTCGGTCGCCGTGGGGCGTCCGGATACAGTGACGCTCCCGTGGGGTTCCTCGACGCAAGGGCGGCGCGACGCAGCGATGGAGGCGGCGGGATGAGGGCATATGGCGACATTGCGGCGTTGAGCGTGGCGGGGCGCCGCCGGTTGCTGGTCCGCCTACAGGCCGTGGTGCCAGGTGTGACGGACGTCTCCGCCGAATACGTCCACCTCGTCGACCTGGCTGACCCGGCCGAGGTGCTGGGGGCGGCCGAGGTGGCTGGCCTGGCCAGGACGGCCGATCCGGCCGCTGGTGCGGGAGGTGCGGGTGGTGCGGGTGGTGTGGCTGAGCCCGGCGGGCTGAGCGGGTCGGACGAGGAACGGCTGCGCGGGCTGCTCACCTACGGGGAGAGGTTCGGCGGCGACCGGTCCGCGACCGTGGCGACCCTGGTGGTGCTGCCACGGCCGGGGACGATCTCGCCGTGGTCGTCGAAGGCGTCGGATATCGCCGCGTCAGCGGGGCTCACCGCCGTGCGGCGCATCGAACGCGCCACCGTCTACTACCTGCCTGGCGCCAAGGCATCCGACCTGCGCGTGCTCGCTCCGCTGCTGCACGACCGGATGACCGAGGTCGTCGAGGCGTCGCTGGATGCCGCTGGTGCGCTGTTCGCCGCCGGGCGGCCGCGGCCGCACACCGACGTCGACCTGCTCACCCAGGGGGAGGTAGCCCTCACCCGGGCCAACGCCGGCCTTGGCCTGGCGCTCGGCGCGGGCGACATCGCCTATCTGGGCGAGAGGTACCGCGAGCTTGGCCGCAACCCGACCGACGTCGAGCTGATGATGTTCGCGCAGGTCAACAGCGAGCACTGTCGGCACAAGGTGTTCAACGCCGACTGGGTGATCGACGGGGAGTCCCGACCGAAGAGCCTGTTCGCGATGATCCGCAACACGCATGCGCGCTCCGGTGAGAACGTGCTCTCGGCGTACTCGGACAACGCGGCCGTGCTGCGCGGCGAACCCGCGTCCTGGTTCTACCCGGACCCGCACACCCACACCTACCGTCGCCACGACGGTCCCGCGCACATCCTCGTCAAGGTCGAGACGCACAACCATCCGACCGCGATCGCGCCCGGCCCCGGTGCCGCGACCGGTGTCGGTGGGGAGATCCGCGACGAGGGTGCCACCGGCCGCGGCGGCGTCCCGAAAGCGGGCCTGTCCGGCTACACCGTCTCCCACCTGCGCATCCCCGGTGACGACTGTGCGTGGGAGGGCGAGGAGGACCGTCCGGAGCGGATCTCGTCCCCGCTGGAGATCATGACGGATGCGCCGCTGGGCGCCGCCGGCTACAACAACGAGTTCGGCCGGCCGAACCTCGTCGGCTACTTCCGCACCTTCGAGGCACCGGACGGCCCAGGCGACACCGCTGACCTTCCTGGCCAGCGGTGGGGGTACCACAAGCCGATCATGATCGCGGGTGGGATCGGCAACGTCCGGGACGCGCTGGTGGGCAAGGGGCAGCTGGCGGCGGGCGACCTGGTCATCGTGCTCGGCGGGCCGGCGATGCTGATCGGGCTCGGCGGCGGGGCCGCGTCCAGCATGCAGACCGGCGCGGGTGACGCCGAGCTCGACTTCGCCTCGGTGCAGCGCGGCAACGCCGAGATGCAGCGCCGGGCACAGGAGGTCATCAACGCCTGCTGGGCGCTGGACGAGGCCAACCCGATCGTGTCCATCCACGACGTCGGCGCCGGCGGCTGGTCGAACGCGCTGCCCGAGCTGGTGCACGACGCGGGCCGCGGCGCCGTGTTCGAGCTGCGCGACCTGCCGAACGCCGACTCCGGCATGACCCCGCTGCAGATCTGGTGCAACGAGGCGCAGGAACGCTACGTGCTCGGTATCGCCGCCGCCGATCTGGACACCTTCACCGCCCTGTGCGCGCGGGAACGCTGCCTGTTCGCCGTGGTCGGCACGGTCACCGACGAGCAGCGTCTCGTCGTGCGCGACCGGCTGTTCGCGACGGCACCGGTGGACGTGCCGATGTCGCTGCTGTTCGGGGAGGCGTCCCGACAGACCCGCACCGCACGTTCGGTCACCATCGCGACGGCGCCGTTCGACGAGTCCGGGATCGTGCTGGCTGAGGCCGTACAGCGGGTGCTGCGGGTGCCCGCGGTCGGCAGCAAGAAGTTTCTCATCACCATCGGTGATCGCACCGTCGGCGGTCATACCGTGCGCGACCAGTTGGTCGGGCCGTGGCAGGTGCCGGTCAGCGATGTCGCCGTCACCGCGTCGGCGTACGGGAGCCGCACTGGTGAGGCGCTGGCGATGGGGGAGCGCACACCGCTGGCCACCGTGAACGCCCCGGCCGCGGCCCGGATGGCCGTCGGCGAGGCCCTCACCAACCTGGCCGGCGCCGCCGTCGCCGACCTGAGTCAGGTGGCGCTCTCGGCGAACTGGATGGCCGCCGTCGGCGTGGACGACCAGCAGGCCCCGCTCTACGACGCGGTCGAGGCGCTGGGCGAACGGTTCTGCCCGCAGCTTGGCATCCCGATCCCGGTCGGCAAGGACTCCACCAGCATGCGCACCGTCTGGACGGACGACACCGGCGAACACGCTGTCACCTCCCCGGTGTCGCTGATCGTCACCGCCGGAGCGCCGGTCGCGGACGTCTCCCGGGTGCTCACCCCCCAGCTCGCCCGCGACGAGGACAGTCGCCTGATCTTCGTGGACCTCGCCGGCGCTGGCGACAGTGGCGATGCCGGCAGGGGTGTCGGTGCTGGTGGCCGCACCGGGGGGCGGCTCGGTGGCTCGGCGCTGGCCCTGGCGTACGGACGGCACGCGCCCGCGGACGTCCCCGACGCCGATGCCGAGGTGCTGCGGGCGTTCTTCGCCGCCTCCCGGCGGCTGGTCGCAGACAGTGACGTGCTTGCCTATCACGACCGGTCCGACGGCGGCCTGCTCGCGACGCTGGTCGAGCTGGCGTTCGCCGGCAGGGTCGGCCTCGACGTCGACCTCGCCGGACTGCCCGGTGGCACGCTGCTGGCCCGGCTGTTCGCCGAGGAACTCGGTGCTGTCCTTCAGGTGGCGGGCCCCGCCGTCGACCGGGTGGTCGCGGTGCTGGCCACCGCGCTGGGCGCGGACCGGGTCCACGTCCTCGGCCGGCCCACGCTGACGCAGCGGATCGTGCTGCGCGACGGGGAGACGGTCGTCTACGCGAACGGCCGGGCGGAGCTCGAACGGGTCTGGGCGACGACCAGCTATCTCGTCCAACGGCTGCGGGACAATCCCGACACCGCCGACGCGGAGTTCGACGCGCTCCTCGACGACGCCGACCCCGGCATCACCGAACGGATCACGTTCCCCCTGCTGCCGGCCGCCGCCCAGCCGGCCGCTGCCGACCGGCTCGCCCGGCCGAAGGCCGCGATCCTGCGGGACGAGGGCGTCAACGGGCATGTCGAGATGGCGGCGGCGTTCGACGCGGCCGGTTTCGACGCGGTCGACGTGCACATGACCGACCTGCTCACCGGCACCGCCGCCCTCGACGACTTCCAGGTGCTCGCGGCCTGCGGTGGCTTCTCCTACGGTGACGTGCTCGGCGCGGGCCTTGGCTGGGCGAAGTCGATCCTCGCCCATCCCGACCTCGCCGCCGCCTTCCGCACCTTCTTCCACCGCCCGGACACGCTCACCCTCGGTGTCTGCAACGGCTGCCAGATGGTCGCCGGTCTCGGCACGCTCATCCCCGGCGCCACCGGCTGGCCGACCCTGTTGGAGAACACCTCCGAACGGTTCGAGGCCCGGGTGTCCAGCCTGCTCCTCGAGGACTCACCGTCGGTGCTGTTCGCCGGGATGGCCGGTTCGGTGCTGGCCGTGCCGATCGCCCACGGCGAGGGACGGATGGACTTCGGCCCCGCCGGCACCCCCGGTGCGGTGACCGCCCGTTACGTCGACAACCACGGCAAGCCCACCCAGGACTACCCGGCCAACCCCAACGGCAGCCCCGCCGCCGTCGCGGCCGTCACCTCCGACGACGGCCGCGTCACCCTGATCATGCCCCACCCGGAGCGCGCCTTCCTCACCCAGCAACGTTCCTGGCTGCCCGTCCGCACCGGCAGCGCCGGGGACGAACCCGGCCTGGGCACTGGTGACGAGACGTTCGGCCCGTGGCTACGCATCTTCCAGAACGCCCGCACCTGGCTCGACGGGCGCTGAACCTCCGCCCGGACGGGGAGCGGACCCCGTGCGACCAGATTGTTCTGCCCCGCGCAGGGCGTGGTGGAGCCACAGCGCGGACAGCAGGCCGAGCAGACCGGTGAGGGCGATCAGCCAGAAGGCGTGCCGGAACGCCCCCTCGGGATCGTCGGGCAGGTTACGTGCGATGACCACCGCGAACAGCGCCCCACCGAGCGCGCCGCCGACGCGCTGCACGATGTTCACCGTGGTCGTCGCGTCCGGGAGCTGCTCGGGGGTGACCGGGAAACGTAGCGCGTAGGCCCCGTCCTTCAGGGCGGGGCCTGCGCGTCAACTCGGCTGCCAGAATGACCGGGGAATCGTGTATTCTGTCAGGTATGGGAAGTCGGGTGGTGAAGCGGGCATACCGCTACCGTTTCTACCCGAACCCCGACCAGATGGAGAACCTCGCGAAAACGTTCGGCTGTGTCCGCTACGTCTACAACCGGGCGCTTGCCGAACGGCACCGGGCGTGGTCCCAGGAACAGCGGCGGATCAGCCACGGGGAAACCGATCTGATGCTCACCGGGTGGAAACGGGACCCGGACACTCTGTGGTTGGCCGAGCCGTCGAAAGGCCCGCTGCAGGCCGCGCTGCGGAATCTCCAAACCGCCTACGTGAACTTCTGGGGAAAACGGGCCGGCCATCCGACGTTCAAGCGGAAGGGGAAGACGGACGATGCGGCGACCTACTTCCGGAACTGTTTCACGTTCCGGGACGGGCGGCTGAGGCTGGCGAAGCAGGCCGCGCCGCTGCGGATCGTCTGGTCCCGTCCGTTCCCGGACGGCGCGGTGCCGTCGCAGGTGACGGTGTCCCGCAACAGCCGGGGCCAGTATCACGTGTCGATCCTGGTGGACTGCCCGATCGAGGCGCTGCCGGCGGCGGACGGGCAGGTCGGGGTGGACGCGGGCCTCACGTCGCTGGTCACGCTGTCCACCGGGGAGAAGATCGCCAACCCGCGGCACGAGCGGACCGACCGGGCCCGGCTGGTCCGGGCACAGCGGGAACTGTCCCGGAAGAAGAAGGGCTCCGCGAACCGGGCGAAGGCCCGGCTGAAGGTCGCGAGGATCCACGGTCGGATCGCCGACCGGCGGCGGGATCACCTGCACAAACTGTCGACTCGACTCGTTCGCGAGAACCAAACGATCGTCGTCGAGGATCTCACCGTACGGAACATGGTCCGCAACCACAGTCTTGCCCGTGCGATTGCGGATGCGGGCTGGCGGGATCTGCGGACCATGCTGGAATACAAGGCCGGCTGGTACGGACGCGACGTGGTCGCTGTCGACCGCTGGTATCCCAGCTCGAAGACCTGCTCGTCCTGCGGGACGCTCGTCGAGAAACTGCCGTTGAACATTCGGGAATGGGCCTGCGCTTGTGGTGTGGTCCACGACCGAGATGTGAACGCGGCACGGAATGTTCTCGCGGCGGGGCTCGCCGTGATCGCCTGCGGAGACGGAGTGAGACCACCCCGCTCCTAGAGTGGGGAGGCGTCTGTTGGTGAAACAGGAAAACCTGCCCGCGAGGGTAGGAATCCCCGGTCTTCAGACCGGGGAGGATGTCAACGTCGCGGCGCGGTACACCTGGTTGCGCCGGTAGAGCCGCAGGTCTAGCAGCGGCTCGCGCTGGCGCAGGGAACGGGCCACGAAGGCGGCGAGCGCACCCACCCCGACGGCGAGCGCCCCGACCACGACGGGATGCGCCAGGGAGCCACGGTCCCCCAGACCGTGAGCGCGTACACCATCGGCGGCGAGGAGGAACCATGGACAGCCAGGGCGGGATCCGCACGGGTGTGGCCGATGCCGCCTCCGGTCGAGCGGCGCGGACGGGGCGTTCGTGGCGCGCCGGCGACAAGCGGCGCGACCTGCTGGACGGTTCGCTCGCGGCGTTCGCCCGCGACGGGTACACCCGGGCCAGCGTCGACGCGATCGCCCGGGCCGCCGGCACCTCGAGCCGCACGATCTACAACCATTTCGGGGACAAGGCGGGGCTGTTCCACGCGGTGATCGTGGACAGTGCCCGCCGGGTCGCGGACGCGCAGATCATCCTCGCTGACCGGTATCTCGGAAAGATCGTCGACATCGAGGCCGACCTGCTCGAGTTCGGCCGGGTCTGGGCGACACCGGCCCCGGAGTTCGCCGATCACTTCACGCTCGTGCGGCAGGTCATCGCGGAGGCGGCGCATGTTCCGCCGGCCACGCTGGAGGCCTGGCAGGAGCAGGGGCCGCGGCGGGTCCGGCGCGCACTGGCCGCCCACCTGCGGCGGATCGCCGACGCCGGGCACCTGTCCCTGGCCGATGCCGACCTCGCCGCGGCCCACCTGGTCCTGCTGGTCGCCGGGGACAGCGGCCAGCGCTCGCTGCACGGTGCTGTCGCGCTCGAGCCGGCCGAGATCCACGCCACCTCGGACGCCGGAGTGCGCGTGTTCCTGCACGGCTACGGCGTGCGTTGAGCCGGCCCGGGCGGGGGGCGCGAAAAAATCCTGGAGTTCTTCGGCGTCGGGTGTCGAGAACGGTGGGCCGGCTCCGTCCCTGGGGCATGAGTGGCCGCGACGGGCCACCGGATACCGAAGGAGAACCGAGATGAAGTACCTGCTGCTCAAGCACTACCGCGGTGGCCCGGACCGGGTTGTCGACTTCCCGCCGCTGGACCAGTGGGAGCCGCGGGCGGTGGACGCGCACATCCGGTTCATGCAGGAGTTCGCCCGTCGGCTGGAGGGCAGCGGCGAGTTCGTCAGCGAGCAGGCGCTCTCGCCCGAAGGCGCGTTCGTGCGCTTCGACGGCGAGGGCCGTCCCCCGGTGACCGACGGTCCGTTCGCGGAGACGAAGGATCTGATCGCCGGCTGGATGGTCATCGACGTGGAGTCCTGGGAGCGGGCCCTCGAACTCGCCGGCGAGCTGTCCGCCGCACCCGGCCCGGACGGCGCGCCGATCTACGAATGGCTGGAGGTGCGGCCGTTCCTGACCGCGCTGCCCACCTTCACGCAGTGAGCGGCGGGGGCTGACTGCCGGGTCAGGTCCGCGCTGGGGGTGCGGCGATCGGGGTGTAGAGCGCCATTTCGGAGAATCCGCTGGCGTCGTTCGCCTGCCGTCGGATGTGGGCGATGGCCACCCCGGGCGCCGGGGCGCGCACCGCGACGACCTCGAACGTCGACGGTGGCGCGGTGCTCCCCCCGGCAGCGGTGTGCGGGGAAAGTCATTAGCCGGATCGGTCGGTGCTTGGCAGAATGCCGATGTGCTGCTGACCGTGTCGACGACCGTACGGCCCGCTACTGACCTGGGGTTTCTGCTGCACAAGCATCCCGAGCGGGCGCAGCAGTTCGCCACCGCCGCCGGCACGGCGCACGTGTTCTATCCGGAGGCCACGGTGGAGCGCACGACGGCGGCGCTGCTGCTCGACATCGACCCGGTCGGCCTCGTCCGCGGCCGAGGCGGCGGGCCCGCGGGTCGTCGCGGCGGCCGCGGCAGAGGCGGCGGATCGGCGGCGGACGCGCAGGCACGCTATGTCGACGATCGGCCGTATGCGGCATCCAGCCTGCTCGCGGTGGCCCTGGCGGGTGTGTTCTCGACGGCGATGGCGGGCATCTGCACGTCCCGTCCGGAACTGGCCGCCACCGCCATCCCCCTGCAGATCCGCATTCCCGCGGTGCCGTGCCGTGATGGTGGGGCGGCGCTCGCCGAGCGGCTGTTCGCCCCGCTCGGCTGGGCCGTCGAGGCCCGCCCCGCGCCGCTGGACCCGCGGTTTCCCGAGTGGGGCACGGCACCCCATCACGATCTCACCCTGACCGGCACCCAGCGCCTCGCCGACGCGCTCACCCACGTCTACGTACTGCTGCCCGTCCTCGACGACGGCAAGCACTACTACGTCGGACGGGACGAGGCCGACAAGCTCGTCCGAGAGGGGGCGAGCTGGCTCGGGGAGCATCCCGAACGCCATCTCATCGCCCGCCGCTACCTCGCCCACCGCCGCGGACTCGCCAGTTTCGCCCTCGCCCAGCTGGCCGCGGCCGAGGACGTCCCGGACGAGAGCATCGCCACCGGTTTCGAACCGGGCCTCGTCCCCACCGAGCAGGAACCCGACCCCGCCAGCACCGGCCCCGCCAGCACCGACGCCGCCAGCACCGATGCCGCCAGCACCGATGCGGCCGATGTTGATGCGGCCGGTGCCGAGGCGGAGCCGAAACGGGTGCCGCTGGCGCAGCGGCGGCGCGAGGTGATCCTTGACGTGCTGCGGGCGGCGGGAGCGGGCCGCGTCGCGGACCTCGGCTGCGGCGACGGGAAACTGGTGGCCGCGCTGCTCGCCGACACGGCGTTCACCGAGGTGATCGCCGTCGACGTGTCACACCGCGCGCTCGAGCTGGTCGCCCGCCGGCTGCACCTCGACCGGATGCCCGAACGGGTCCGCGGCCGGCTGCGCCTTGTCGCCTCGTCCCTGACCTACCGGGACGCCCGCCTGGCCGGGCTGGACGCGGCGGTGCTCAGTGAGGTCGTCGAGCACGTCGACCCGCCGCGGCTGCCGGCGTTGGCCGAGGCGGTGCTCGGCGCGGCCCGTCCGCGTCTGGTCGTGATCACCACGCCGAACGTCGAGTTCAACGTCCGCTACGAGGGCCTCGCTGCCGGGACGCCGCGCCACCGCGACCACCGCTTCGAGTGGACCCGCGCCGAGTTCGCCACCTGGGTGCACGGCCTGAGCGCCACCTACCCGTACACGGCCCGCCTCGGCGGCATCGGCGAAACCGACCCGACCCTCGGCGCCCCCACCCAGCTCGCCATCCTCGAACGGCAGGACGACCGATGACCGACCCGAGCGCCGCATCCGACGCCTCGTTCGAGACCCTTGCGTCCGCGGTCGGGGTGGTACCTGAGGCGAGGACGCTGGCGATTCCCGAGATGTGTCTGGTGGTGCTCGTGGGGGTGTCGGGGTCGGGGAAGTCGACGTTCGCCCGCGCGCACTTCCGGTCGACGCAGGTGCTGAGCTCGGATGTCTGCCGTGGCCTCGTCGCCGACGACGAGAACGACCAGAGCGCCACACCGGACGCCTTCGACGTGCTCCACTACATCGCCGGCAAACGGCTCGCGGCCGGACGGCTCACCGTCGTCGACGCCACGAACGTCCAGGCCAAGGCGCGGGCGTCGCTCGTCCAGGTGGCCCGCGAACACGACGTGCTGCCCGTGGCGATCGTGCTGGACCTGCCCGAACGGGTCTGCGTGGCGCGCAACGCAGACCGTGCCGACCGCGCCTTCGGTCCCGCCGTCATCCGCCGCCAGGCCGCCGACCTGCGCCGGTCGCTGCGCGGCCTGGCCCGGGAGGGGTTCCGCCGCGTCCACGTGCTGCGCTCGGTGGACGAGGTGGCGGACGCGACCATCGAGTACACGAAGCTGTTCACCGACCTGCGCCACGAGACCGGCCCGTTCGACATCATCGGCGACGTCCACGGCTGCCTCGACGAGCTCGAGCAGCTGCTCACCCGCCTCGGCTACCACCTGCGCCGCGACGACGGCCGCGACGCCGACGGCGGTGCAGACGGCGGCGGTGGTAACGGCGGACGGCCCGTTTCGGCGTGGCATCCGGACGGGCGGCGCGTGGTGTTCGTCGGGGATCTCGTCGACCGTGGGCCGGCCGTCCCCGGCGTGCTGCGCCTGGCGATGGGGATGGTCGCCGAGGGCACCGCGTTCGCCGTCTGCGGCAACCACGAGAACAAGCTCGTGCGCGCCCTGGCCGGCCGAAAGGTGACGATCGGTCACGGTCTCGCCGCGTCGCTGGAGCAGCTGGCGGCCGAACCGGCCGAGTTCCAGGCGCGGGCGACGGCGTTCTGCCAGGACCTGGTCTCCCACTATGTCTTCGACGCGGGACGCCTCGTCGTCGCGCACGCCGGCCTGAAGGAGGCCTACCACGGCCGCGCCTCGGCCCGGGTGCGCTCGTTCGCGCTCTACGGTGACACCAGCGGCGAGACCGACGAGTACGGCCTGCCCGTGCGGCACCCATGGGCACGCGAGTACCGCGGCCGGGCGACGGTCGTGCACGGCCACACCCCGACGCTCGAACCGGAGTGGGTCAACAACACCCTGTGCGTCGACACCGGCTGTGTGTTCGGCGGCAGCCTCACCGCCCTGCGTTATCCCGAACGCGAGCTGGTCGCCGTCCCCGCCGCCCGCGTCTACGTCGAACCCACCCGCCCGCTGACCGACCCGACCGAGCCGTCCACGTCCACGATCACGCCGACCGCGTCCACGACCGCGCCGACCGCGTCCGCCATCGCGCCGGACGCGGGTCCGTCCGGGCTGGCGATCGAGGTGAGCCCGCCGGTCACCCCGCGTGATAGGGGTCCGGCCGGGGTGGTGGACCTGCTGGACGTCACCGATGTGCTCGGACGGCGGTTCCTGGAGACCCGCCACGGTGGACGCGTCCGGATCGACGAGGAGAACGCGCTGGCGGCGCTGGAGGTGATGAGCCGCTTCGCGCTCGACCCGCGGTGGTTGGTCTACCTGCCGCCGACGATGAGCCCACCGCCGACGTCGGCCCAGTCCGGCCTGCTCGAACATCCCGCGGAGGCGTTCGCGGCCTACCGCGCCGACGGGGTCGACCGGCTCATCTGCCAGGAGAAGCACATGGGCTCGCGGGCCGTCGTCGTCCTCTGCCGGGACGCGGGCGTCGCCGCCACCCGCTTCGGCGCGACCGACGGCCCGTCCGGTGCGGCCACCGGCGCGGTGTACACCCGCACCGGACGGCCGTTCTTCGCACCGGAGCTCACCGAGCAGCTGCTGGCCCGGCTGCGGACCGCGAGTGAACGCGCCGGCCTGTGGGACGAGCTCGCCGCCGACTGGCTGGTGTTCGACGCGGAGATCATGCCGTGGAGCGCGAAGGCCAGCGACCTCGTCGCCCGTCAGTACGCCGCCGCGGGAGCCGCCGCCCGTGGCGCCCTGCCCGTCGCCCTCGAGGCGTTGACGTCCGCCGCCGGCCGTGGCATCGACGTCGCCGACCTGCTTGGCCGGACCAGCACCCGACTCGCCAACGCCGAGGCGTTCACCGACGCCTACCGCCGCTACTGCTGGCCGGTCGACGGCCTGACCGGCATCCGGATAGCCCCGTTCATGCTGCTGGCCTCCGCCGCGAAGGCGGCACCAGCGGCACCAGCGGCACCAGCGGGGGCCGCGGGGGCGACGACGGGAGCGACCTATGCGCAGCGCCCGCACTCCTGGCATCTTGACGTCGCCGGACGGCTCGCCGCCGCGGATCCGACCCTCATCACCGCGACCCGGCACATCACCGTCCAGGCGGATGACACCGACTCGGTGGCAGCGGGCGTTCGCTGGTGGGAGGAGCTGACCGGAGCCGGTGGCGAAGGGATGGTCGTCAAGCCCGCCGATGCTCTGGTGCGTGGCGAGCGTGGCCTCGTCCAGCCTGGTGTGAAGGTCCGTGGCCGCGAGTACCTGCGGATCATCTACGGTCCCGACTACACCGAGCCGGAGCACCTCGACCGGCTGCGCTCACGCGGCCTGGGCCGCAAGCGCTCGCTGGCACTGCGGGAGTACGCACTCGGACTGGAAGCGCTGGAACGGGCGGTGGCCGGGGAGCCGCTGTGGCGGGTCCACGAATGCGTCTTCGCGGTCCTCGCCCTCGAATCCGAACCCGTCGACCCCCGTCTCTGACCCAGGCGCGCGGCGGTCACCGCGGATAACCAGGTCATCCCGCTTTTCGTTTTCCCTGGACGCCGAGGGATCGCCGCTGCCCCCATCGTCGCGTGCCCATGGCGGTGAAGCTTCCGCGTACGGTGCCGAGCCGGAAGGGATCCGAGTAGGTTCCCTCTCCCACCAGGGTTGTCTCGCCTGCACGGAGACTTCTGGGGGAATCCCCGCCGGATGCCGTCCCACACCCCAGTCATCATCCAGTCGCGACTGATGGTGGCCGAACATGGCCGAATGTGGCCGAATGTGGTTGGGTGTTACTGGCGGTCGTCGGCTGGGATTGTCCGTGGCTGGGTTCCGGGGTCAAGGATCCCGCTTGCCGCATCCAGAACGCCGGAGATCTGGCGACGAGAACCTCATGCCGAGGGATAGTCGGTGATTTCCAGGGTGTGGAGCCGATGAACCCTCGGCATGGCATCGACCAAGCCTCGGCCCGGCGAACGGGGCTGGACGGTGTGGCCCGGGGCTCGGCGGGTGCTCCTCAGGAATGGCGCAGTGCCTAGCGCGAACATGTACGGCGCCGTGCGGATGCGCCCCGCGGGTCCTACAGCGGGATGTTTCCGTGCCGGCCGCGGCGGGCGGGGGCGGCGGCGAGGGCCGCGGCGATGCGGCGGCGGGTGTCGCGCGGTTCGATGACGGCGTCGATGACGCCGATCGAGACGCCCCGGTCGACGCCGCCCGCCTCGCGGGTGTGCTCCTCGACGAGCTGGCCGCGCAGGTGTGCCAGCTCGTCCTCGGCGGCGGCGGCGAGGGCCCGCCGGTGCAGGATGTTGACCGCGGCCTCGGCGCCCATCACGGCCACCTCCGCCTCCGGCCAGGCCAGCACGGCGCTGGCACCCAGCGCCCGGGAGTTCATCGCGATGTACGCGCCGCCGAACGACTTGCGGGTCACCAGGGTCACCCGGGGCACGGTGGCCTCCGCGAAGGCGTAGAGCAGCTTCGCCCCGCGGCGCACCACCCCGTCCCATTCCTGGGTGACGCCGGGCAGATAGCCGGGGACGTCCACGAGGACCACCAGCGGGACGCCGAACGAGTCGCACATCCGCACGAACCGGGAGATCTTCTCGGCGCTCAGCGAGTCCAGGCAACCGCCCTTGCGGATCGGGTTGTTCGCGATCACGCCGACCGGCTGGCCGTAGAGCCGGCCGAGGCCGACGACGGCGTTCGCCGCCCAGCGGGCCTGCAGCTCCTCGAACGGATGCGGCCCCTCGTCCAGAACGCGCAGCACCAGCGGGTGGACGTCGTAGGCCCGCCGGGGTCGCTCGGGAAGCAGGCTGCGCGGGTCCGGACGGCCCTGTTCGGCCTGCTCGAACGCGTCGACGTCGACGACCTCGAAGCCCCGCTCGGAGCCGAGGCCATCGTCGAGGTCGGCGTCGGCGTCGGAGCCGGGGTCGAAGTCGGGATCGAGCCGCCGCAGGCGGGCGTCCTGGGCGCCGAACCCGGGCGCGCCGGTGAGCAGCCCGGTGATCCGCCGGGCGCGGGCCAGGGCGTCGCTCTCGGAGGTGGCCAGCACGTGCACGACCCCGGAGCGCCGCCCGTGCGCCTCGGCGCCACCCAGACCCTCCTGGTCGATCTGTTCACCGGTGACGCTGCGCACGACGTCTGGTCCGGTCACGAAGACCCGCCCCTCGGGCGCCATGATGACGACGTCGGTCAGCGCCGGTCCGTAGGCCGCCCCGCCCGCCGCCGGCCCCAGCACCACCGAGATCTGCGGGATACGACCGGAGGCGTGGATCATCGCCGCGAAGATGCGGCCGATACCGTCGAGCGAGGCCACTCCCTCGCTGAGGTTCGCCCCGCCGGAGTGCCACAGCCCGATGACGGGCCGCCCCAGCCGGACCGCCGTCTCGATGGCGGCGACGATCTCCGCCGCGCCGGTCGCGCCGAGCGCCCCACCCATCCGGGTCCCGTCGGTGCAGAAGGCGACGGCCACCGCCCCGTCGATCCGCCCCCGGCCGGTCACCACCCGGCTGCCGGCGACGATCTCGTCCAGTTCGAGGGTGCCCGGATCGAACAGGTGCGACAGTCTGCGCCGCGGACTGCGGACGTCCTGTTCCGGCACGTTCACCCGGACCGGTGCGCTGCTCGCGGTCTCCGCCATGATGCCCCTCACCGCCCGGCGCCCACCCGCACAGGCGGGGCCGGGCTGGACTGTCGCGAAGGCGCGGTGTGGGGCGCGTCCCGCGGTGCCGGTCGTCTGGCCGACGACTCCGATGTCGACCTCCCATGATGGCGGGAGGGCCTTTCGTCCGCCTTATGGATGGCTCAACCGGTCTGTCCGGCGCCTGACTGCGACTCGTGGCCGCCGGCTACGGACGGGTCCTTCGGCGCGGGGAATCCCAGGGCCTGGGCCGCGACGAGGGGGGTCGGCTGGGTCCAGAGCCGTTCGTGGTTGACCATCGAGGACAGCGAGCGCGGCTCGGCCCGGTCCAGGTAGAGCACGCCGTGCAGGTGGTCGGTCTCGTGCTGGGCGATCCGGGCCGGCCAGCCGGTGAGTTCCCGCTGGTAGGCGTTGCCGTGCCGGTCGAACGCGTCGAGGTGGACCCGGTGATGGCGGGTGACGACCGCCGTGTAGCCGACGACGCTCAGGCAACCCTCGTAGAAGGTGCGCCGGGACGTCCCGATCGGGGTGAGCACCGGGTTGATCAGGTCGAAGGCGGCCAGCGGCGAGCGCTCCCGCGCCTGGGCGAACTCGGCCGGCACGGTGGCGGGATCGGAGATCACGGCCAGGGCGAGCGGGATGCCGATCTGCGGCGCGGCCAGCCCCACCCCCCGTTCGGGGAGGTGGGCGCGCATCGCGTCGAGCAGTCGGTGCAGCAGCTCGTCGGGAAGCTGCCCGTCGTAGCGCGCGGCCGGCCGGCGCAGCACCGGTTCGCCGGCCTGGACGATCGCCCACGGCGCGGGCGCCTCGAGCACCTCGCGCACCAGCTCCTCGAGTCGCCCGTCCGACACCACACCGCTGTCATGATCTGCTCCGGCCGTCACCGGCCCATTGCACCATCCGGTGACGTTCCCCGTGCCGCCGAGCACGCAAATCGTCAACTGAAGGTTGACGCTGAGATGTCGTCAACCTAAGGTTGACGCATGAGTGAAGCCGTGAAGGTCGCCCCCACCGTCCGCCTCGACGATCTGATCCACGCGATCCGTTCCGCGCACACCGACACGCTGGACCAGCTCTCCAACGCCGTCCTGCTCGCCGACCATCTCGACGAGGTCGCCGACCATCTGATCGGCCACTTCGTCGACCAGGCCCGCCGCTCCGGCGCGTCCTGGACCGAGATCGGCCGCAGCCTCGGCGTCACCAAGCAGGCCGCGCAGAAGCGGTTCGTCGCCAAGGCCGCCAACGACCCGGCTGACCTGCACGGCGCCACCGGGTTCGACCGCTTCACCCCGCGGGCCCGCAGCGTCGTGGTCGCCTCCCAGAACGCCGCGCATGCCGCCGGCAACGATCACATCGTCCTGGCGCACCTCGTGCTGGGGCTGCTCGACCAGTCCGAGTCCATCGCCGTGCGGGTCCTGCGAGAGGTGGGCGTCGAGCCCGACGCGCTGCTGGCAGCGGCGGCCGCGGCCCTGCCGCCCAGGTCCGCGACCGTCCCCGCGCTCATCCCGTTCGACGCCGCGGCGAAGAGGGCGCTGGAGCTCGCCATCCGGGAGGCCCTGCGGCTGGGCCACGGCTACGTCGGTACGGAGCATCTCCTGCTCGCGCTGCTCGCCGTCGAGGACGGCACCGGCATTCTCAGCGCGGCCGGCGTCGAGCGCGCCGCCGTCGAGACCCACATCGCCGACCTCCTGGCCGCCCTCACCGCGGGAGCCCAGGGCACGACCGGCGAGACCGGCTGATGGGGGAGGATCACGGGGTGACCGAGCGTTCCGATTCGTTTCCCGGGCCCGCCACCGAATTCGCCGAACCGCCACCGGACGCCGAAACTTCGCCGAGTGCCAACCCACCGCCGGGCACGGAGCGGGCGGGGGGTGCCGAACCGGCGTGGGCGGCGATCGGCGCGCACAACCCGGACTGGCTGGGCTGGGTGCGGGAGTTGTACTCCATCGCGCAGTCGGGTCTGACGTACTGCGAGAACCCGTACGACCTGGAGCGTTTCGAGCAGCTCCACGTGCTCGCCGGGCAGATCGCGGCGCGGTGCGCGGCGGTCAGCGTGCCGGTGGCCGAAGGCATCTTCGCCGGTGAGGTCGGCTACCGAACCCCCAAGGTGGACGTGCGTGGGGTGCTCTTCGACGCCGACCGGATTCTGCTGGTGCGGGAGAGGTCCGACGGTGGCTGGTCACTGCCCGGCGGCTGGGCGGATGTCGGACTCACCCCGTCCGAGGTCGTCGTCAAGGAGATTCGGGAGGAGGCGGGGCTCGTCGCCGAGCCGGTGCGGCTGCTCGGTGTGCTCGACAAGCGTCGCCACGCGCATCCGCCCTATCCCAACGACACCTACAAGATCTTCATTCGGTGTCGGGTGGTCGGCGGAACGGCGGCGGGTGGGCTGGAGACCTCCGATGTCGGCTGGTTCACCCGCGACGCGCTGCCGCCGCTGTCGACCAACCGCATCACCGCCGAGCAGCTCCGCCTGATGTTCGCCTTCCTGGACGACCCGGCCGCCCCGGCCCTGCTCGACTGACGGCCCTGCTCGACTGACGGCCCCGCCCGGCTGGACGAGCTGGCCGTCAGGTGGCGAACAGGCCGCTGGCCCAGAAGTCCCTGCCGTCGCGGACACCGGGTGGGATCGCGAACACCGCGCTCGAGGTGTGCTGGATGTACTCGTTGAGCGCGTCCGACAGGGCGAGGCGACGCTGCACGGGGATGAACCCGGTGCGCGGGTCGCGCTGGAAGGCGATGAAGAACAGGCCCGCGTCGAGCTGGCCGGTCTCCTGGCTGACACCGTCGGTGTAGGAGTAGCCGCGGCGCAGCAGCGTCACGCCGTTGTTGGTGGCCGGCGCGGCCAGGCGGATGTGGGCGTCCTCGCCGATGACGAGCTCGCCGTCCCTGCCACGGGCGGTCAGCGGCACGGTGTCGAACTCCTCGGCGGCGCCCAGCGGCGCACCGGAGACCTTCGCCCGACCGAAGACGTTCTCCTGGTCGAGCAGGTAGTCGCGGTCCCACGCCTCCAGCAGCATCCGGATGCGGCGGGTGACGGCGTAGGTGCCGCCGCGCATCCAGGACTGGTCGCCGCCCTCGCCGACCCAGACGAACCGGTCCAGGCTGGCGGTGTCCTCCCGCTTGATGTTGTTGGTGCCGTCCTTGAAGCCCATCAGGTTGCGTGGGGTGGCCTGACTGTCGCTGGTGGTGCTGGTGCGGCCGAAGCCGAGCTGGAACCAGCGCAGCACGGCGGTGCCCTGGGCGAGGCGGCGCAGGTTGCGCACGGCGTGGAAGGCGACCTGCGGATCGTCCGCGCAGGCCTGGATGCACAGGTCGCCGTGGCTGCGCTGCGGGTCGAGGTTGTCGCGGGGCATCGCCGGGATCTCGGCGAGGGCCGCCGGGCGCCGGGCGGCCAGGCCGAACCGGTCGTCGAACAGGCTCGGCCCGACCCCGAAGGTGATCGTCAGGTTGCCCGCGGTGAGACCGATCGCCTCCCCGGTGTCCCGGGGCGGTGACTGCGGGGCGGCCTCGTCGTCGGCGACGGCCTGACCGGCGGCCATCCGGGCCGCGGCCGCGGTCCAGCCGACCAGCAGGTCGCGCAGCGCGGCGCGATCCACGCCGGGGGAGACGTCGAAGGCGGCGAAGGCGAGTCGGTCCTGCGCGTCGGTGATGATCCCGGCCTGGCGCGCGCCGTGGAAGGGCACCAGCCCAGGTGGGGAGGACGTGGTGTCCGCCGACGAACCGTCGTCGGAACAGCCCGCCACCGCCGCGGCGCCCGCGACCCCCGCTCCGGCCAGTCCGGCCGCGCCGAACAGCGCCCGCCGTCGGGACACGGTGAACCGCTCGACCATGACGTGCTCCTCTTCGTGCGGGGTCCGGGCGCTGCCAGGGTGATCGACCGCCGGCGACCGATCCAGCATGCCCGGCCATCTCAGGCCGGTGGAGGCCGAACGTGCCACCGTCCGGCCCCCAGGCCTGTTGCCGTGAAAAGCGTCGACTGCCGGGTCAGCCCGGCGGCCGGGCTAGCTGACGACGATGCCGGCCACCTGGGACAGCGGCTCGGCGAGGGCGTCGACCGCCTGGGACAGGGTGCGCCGCTGCGGTTCGGTCACCGTGTCGTAGGAGACGTAGCCGTCGCCCTTCTTGTAGGGCTCGAGGGCCTTGTACATCGCGGTGAACCGGGTCCGCACGGTGGTCGCGAGCTTGGGGTCGAGCGTCCTGAGTGCCGGCTCCAGCAGGCTGAACGCCTTGTCGGCGCCCTCGATGTTGCCCTGCATGTCGAGCAGGTCGAGCTTGCTGTACCGCTCCTCCTCGCCGGTGATCTTCGACTGGCCGACCTCGTTGAGCAGCTCGGTCGCGCCGTTGGCGATCTGCGCGGGCTGGAAGGAGACCGTCGCCACCAGCGAGTTCAGCTTGCCGACGTCGGTGTTGAGCTGGTCGGCGACGGTGCCCAGGCCCGCGATCGACCTGTCGGCGAAGATCGCCTTCTCCAGGCGGTGGAAACCGGTCCAGGTCGCCGGGTCGGGCGCGTCGTCGGCGCGGGCGTCGATCGCCGGGTCGAGGTCACCGAAGGACTCCGCGACCGGCTCGATCCGCTCGTAGTTGAGCCGGGGCGCCGCGTACAGCTTCGCGGACTGGTCGAGGTCGCCGGCCTTCACCGCGGTGACGAACGCGGCGGTGTTCTTCACCAGGTCCGCGACCTGCTGGCGAACGTAGGTGGCGTACCCGGTGGTGGCGGCGGTCAGCGCCGCGGTGACCTGCGGGCTGAACGTCGTCGCCGGCGCGGCGCTCGCCGCCGCGGTCACGGTGAAGTCGACCTTCTCCGGGCCGGAACCACCGGGGCAGTAGAGCTGGTAGCTGCCCGGCTTCACGTTCAGGGAGAACGACCCGGAAAGCCCGGGTGCGATGTTCTCCTTCTCGCCGAGGATGGTGTCGCCCTTCATCAGCTCGGCCTCGGTGACCGCGCCCGCGTCCTTGTTCACCACGTTGAACGTGGTCGGGCCCGCCGGGATACTCGTCACGCTCGGCGAGCAGCCCTTGGAGGTCAGGGTGAGGGTGACGGTCTGCTTCTCGCCGGATCCCGAACCGCCGGAGCTGCCGGAATCACTTCCTCCGCAGGCGACGGCGCTCGTCGCGAGGACGATGGCGATGGCGCTGTACGCGACTGGTGCGCGACGCACGTGGTGCCCCTATCTCGTCTGTCCATTGATGCGATGTACACCGCTGACGCGGTGCTCTCAGGTCTCCGCCGAACTGGTCGTGTCGACGGCGGACGTCTCGATGGTCTCCGCCTCACGCGTGGCGACCGGCTCGGACGAGGGACCGTCCGAGGGCACGGTGACCGGGGAACGGGGGCTGGGTCGACGCCTGGCCGGCCAGGTGACGTACAGCAGCAACGGGACGAGGTACACCAGCCACGCGACGACCTCGGCGACCACCGGCCGCGGCTGCAGCCCGAGGACGCCGGTGAGCACACTGGCCAGCACCGTGCCCGGGCGCACCAGCCAGCTCAGGTCGACCGTGCGGGACTGGCCGACGTCGAGCCAGCCCGCCTCGTGCCCGGTGTGCGCGGCGGTGGCCAGCAACCCCGCGGCGATGACGACCAGGACCACGCCGGTGACCCGGAAGAAGCGGGCCAGGTTGATCCGCACCCCGCCGCGGTAGATACCGAACCCGATGAGGACGGCGATGAGCACGCCGAGCAGTGCGCCACCGCCCGCGGTGGTGGCGTTGTTGCTCGCGTTGAAGGCGGCGATGAGGAAGACCGCGGTCTCGAAGCCCTCCCGCAGCACGGCGAGGAACGCCATCAGCACCAGTGCCCGGGTGGAGCCCTTCTCCAGCGCCGACTCGGTGGCCGACTCGAGGGAGGCCCGCAGGTCACGGGAGTGCCGGCGCATCCAGACGATCATGTAGGTGACCATCGCGACCGCGATCAGCCCGATGACCGTCTCCAGACCCTCCTGCTGACGCTGGGGCAGCTCCCGGTCCAGCACGTGCAGCCCGACGCCCACTCCGATGCACAGCACCAGGGCGAGACCGACGCCGAGCCAGACCTGGCGCAGCGCGTCCCGCCGCTCGCGCTGGCGGAGGAAGGCGGCGACGATCCCGACGATCAGCGCGGCTTCCAGGCCCTCGCGGAGCCCGATCACAAATGTGGGAAGCACGTGGCCTCCGTCCGTCGTAGCCCGCGGTTGCCCGGTGGCCTGTCGATTGCGAAATCCTGCGGTTAACCTCAGCTAAGTTAGGGCAACCTAAAGCGGTTGGCAAGACATTCTTTTGTGACTCCAGCGGCCGAGTCCGGTGCGGATCGAGAGGGTGTCGACGGGGCGTACGCCGGCTCGCTTGACGCGATCATCTGATGCCGAACGGGGTGGGTTGGCAGCGATGAGTCACCAACTCGGATCCGCGGGTGTTCGGTCGGATCGGCCGGAGTGCCCACGCCGCCGCCCCGGGTGACCGCCGCGGTCCATCACCCTTCCCCACCGGTCTGATCGAAAAGCTTCCGGCGGCGCTCTGGCCTTGCTACTTGTCCGGAATCACATCACCGAGGGAGTCGGTGGCGATCCGACTCGGACGGCGCCGGCGGGCCTGCGTGGGAGCCACGCCCGCGGCTGGTCGGCGCGGGGTGCGCCGCGGCTTCGCCAGCCGATCTCCGATGTCGCCGACAGATCCTCCACCGCGGCCGAAGCAGGGACCAGAAATCCGCAAAAACCAACATTTTTACGAGAAATCTGACGTAGCTGCGGAGATGTCTCGAGGTTGAAGGCGGGCGGTCACGGTGGTGCGTCGTTCTCACCGCGTTGTCGGCGTCGGTCGGCGGTGACGCTCGGGCCATCCGGCAACGGCGACGGGTAATACCGCCCGGTGGTGGTGAAGGCGCGGGGGTGAGTGCTGCAGATGTCAGCGAAATTAACCCGTTGTCTCGTGCATTGCTGTGGCTTCCCGTCTTCACCTGGACGCGCGTGTCCTTCGCCGGTCCACGGAGGTGAATCACTGGCCGGACGGCGCATTTCGTGGTCGGGTATCGAGGACGCCACCGCGCACGCGGTCGGCTTCGTGGCCGGCCGGCTGGCTCGCTGTCCGGCTGGCTGTCTGTACTGTCTGGCCGTTGGTCCTGGGTCGGATGATGATGTACGTGAATGGGGATCGTGAGACTCCCTGGACGACGGGTGGGCGTGGATCTCATGGCGGAGTGCGATTCGGTACGGGTGAGTAGGGTGGGTCGGTTCAGGGTGGGCGGGGGATCGGGGCGCGGCGACGTGGGGTCAGGGGCGTGCCCACCGTGAGCGAGGCGAGTTCGGGCGGGACCTTCCCGCCGATGGCGCGGCCCTTCGCGGCGGCCGGTGCCCTGTTCTTCGATGACCAGCAGCGGGTCCTGCTGGTCGAGCCGTCCTACAAGCCCGGCTGGGACATTCCCGGGGGCTTCGTCGAACCCGGTGAGTCGCCGTACGCGGCCTGCGTGCGTGAGGTGGAGGAGGAACTCGGCATCACCCCGCCGATCGGCGAGCTGCTGGCCGTCGACTGGGCGCCGCGCCCACACGACGGCTGGCTCGAGGGCGAGATGCTGCTGTTCGTCTTCGACGGCGGGCGGCTCACCGATGACTGGCGTGAGCGCATCCAGCTGGACATGGACGAACTCGTCAACTTCGCCTTCGTGCCGATCGACGAGGTGGGTGCGCTGCTACCCCCGCTGCACGCCCGACGGGTCACCGCCGCCGCCCGGCTGCGCGGCACCTCGCGGCGGGCCGGCTACCTCGAGTACGGCGCCGAGCGTCCCGCCAGCACGGACGGTGCGATCACCTCCCGAGCGCGCTGAGCACCGACGGGCGCGCTCCGTCACCGCCCAGGCCGGTCACCCGGCGAACTTCGGGACTCTGTGGAACCATTTCAGGACCCGTAGTTATCAAGGTGGACGCGTCCTGCGGTCCGGCCACGGCTCGTGGCGCGTCCCGGTGCAGGGGGGAGGCCACGTGCGTAGGTACCTGGCCGAAGGAATCGGAACGTTCGTCCTGGTCTTCGGGGGTGTGGGAACGGCGGTGCTGGCCGGCGACGTGATGGGCACCCTCGGGATCGCTCTGGCCTTCGGGCTGGCGTTGCTGGTGATCGTCTACGTGATCGGTCCGATCTCGGGCGCGCACGTGAACCCGGCGGTGACCCTGGGTCTGTTGTTGTGCCGCAAGATCCAGCCTCGGCACGCGGTCGGCTACGTGGTCGCCCAGTGCGTCGGCGGCATCATCGCGGCGGCCACGGTGTGGCTGCTCGCCGACTCGGGTCCGTTCGGCTACTCGGCCGGGACCAGGGGACTCGGCGCCAACGGCTACGGCGCCCACTCGCCGGGCGGCTTCGGCCTCGGCGGTGTCTTCCTCGTCGAGGTGCTGCTCACCGCGCTGTTGGTGTTCACCGTGCTGGGGGCGACCGATGTCAGGGCGCCCTTCGGGTTCGCGGGCCTCGCGATCGGCCTGGTGCTCACCCTGTGCCATCTGATCAGCATCCCGATGGACGGGACGTCGGTGAACCCGGCCCGTTCGCTCGGGCCGGCCGTGTTCGTCGGCGGCTGGGCGGTGGGTCAGCTGTGGCTGTTCGTCGTCGCGCCGCTGCTCGGCGCTGCTCTGGCGGCCGCCGCCTACCTCGGTCTGCGGCCGGGGCCGCGGATCAGCGCGTCCACCGCGGAGCGTGACCTGCCGCAGGAGTCACTGAGTCGGATAGCGCAGGAGACCGCCCGCCTCATCCGCGGCGGCGTGGAGTGAACCCTCGGTCGCGGTAGCGAAGCTGGCCGGCGGCACCTCGGTGGCGATCGGCCGATCCGGACGCGCAGGCTTACCGATCGATCGGTAGGTTGGGGACGACGGCAACATCCGGGCGTACTGGATCGGAGAGTGAGCACCACCATGCCCGCACAGGTGCGCCCCCTGGCCAAGCCCGCACAGTCCTCCCAGCCACCACAGTCCTCCCGGTCACCACAGTCCTCCCGGTCACCACAGTCCCCGCGGTCCTCGGGAGATACCCGGTCGCGCATCCTCGCCGCCGCCGTAGCCCTGTTCAGCGAGCAGGGCTACGCCGGAACGTCGGTGCGGGACATCTCCGAGCGGCTCGGTGTGACCAAGGCGGCGCTTTACTACCACTTTCCGTCGAAGGAGACCATCCTCGACGCGTTGCTCGAACCGTTCGTGCGGGACCTCGGGCGGCTGGCGGAGCTGACGCGCCAGACACCATCGCCGAGCCCCGACCTGGTGATCGAGCGGATCGCCGAGGTGATGGCCAGTGCGGGTGGGATGCTGCTGTTACTGGTGGATGATCCCTCGATCATCCACCGGCGGATCGGCGAGCAGGACATGCTCTCGCTGCAGCGCATGCTCGTGCGGGCCCTGGCCGGTCCGGACCCGTCGGAGGCACGGCTGCTGCGGGCCCGCTGCGCGATCGGAGCGCTGAAGGCCGGCATCATGAGCCGCGCCCTGGAACGGGCCACCGCCGTGGCCTGCTCGGTCACGGCGACCGGCTCGGCCGCGACGGCCACCTCGATCGCCTCGTCGTGCCTGGTCACCAGCGAGGAGCGGCGGGAGATCGTGGCCGCCGCACTGGCCGCGCTGGGCAGCGAGACCCCGGTGGTTGTCCGGCCCCGCGGGTAGGCCGGGATTCGGCCGCGACCGAAAGCCGGATCCCGGTGATCGGCGGACCGGAAACCATCCGGGTAACCACCCGGGGTAGGGCCTCCGTCGGATGGTCGGACGACCCGATCATTCCCGGTTATCGGTAATCGCGTGGATCGACTGGGTATCCGATCGGGGGTCACCCGCCGGGTATGACCACCGAACGTGCCGGTGTCGTCGTAGTGTTCGCCACATGTGGACCATCGGCGGACATGAAGAGAGGCGATGTGTCGGATATCACGAGTGGCCGGATATGCCGGCCGATGGCTCGTCCGCGATGTTCGGTAAATCGTCGCTTTCGAACCTCTTTGTGAGTGCCGGTAGGGTGTTGTCATGTGGAGGATGGATCAGCGCTGAGACGATGCCCGACCGGGTCGTCCTGTCCGCGGTGTCGACCTGTTCATCGCGGCGCGGGAGGTGTGCCGAATGCGCCTGGTTCCCGGTTGGTCGGCGTCGTCGGGCCCGTTCGGGCCGGGGCGGCGGAGGGTCGTCGCCCACTGCGGCCACGGGGCTGTGCAGCCCGTTTGGGCCGGTTGAGTGCCGGGGAGTCCCCATCCGGGTCGGTGTGTAAATCCGCCCCCCACAACGTGGTGAGAAATCACCGTAATCGTCCGCCCATGAAGTGGTCATCCGGTTACCCGGAAGATCCCGAAACCATCATGGGTCCGTCAGACGGGTCACTCACCCGGCGTTGACGGGAGTCACCTCCCTGACCGGAGGGGCATCGCCCGACAGGGAGTGTGATAGGGAGTGCGGAGCCACCCACGGGGTTCCACCCACCCGATGTCGCCCATCTGACCATGGACGATCCGGCGATCGGACGGTGGAATGGAGGAGGCAGTGGACGCGCTCGTGCGGCGCTGCCGACGCACCGTGGTCCGCAGTTCGACAGTTGATATCGAGTAGCTGTTCCGGTCGGTCAGGTCCTGTGCCCGGGGCCACCGCGCCGATCCGGCGGACGAGTTCGCGCGATCGCACCACCTCGCGACGCGGGGCGAGATGAGTGGGGAAAGTAGTAGGTGACGTGCAACCAGTGCCCGCGGGGGAGAACTGCGTGAAAGGAACGACCGGAAGTGGTGTGTCATGAGCACACGGTCCCGGCCTGCTTTCCGTGACGGAGGGTTGACCGTTCTCGCCAATCGGGTCGCGCGCACGGGCGCGACCACGCCAGCCTGGCCGCCGCGCACGGCGGTCGTCACCGGCGCCTCGAGTGGCATCGGCCGCGAGGCCGCGCTGCTGCTGGCCGCCGGTGGCTGCCGCTCGCTGCTCGTCGGGCGCAACGGCGCCGCCCTGGATGAAGTCGCTGCTGCTACGGAGAGTCACCGCATCGCGGTCGACCTGGCTGTCCCAGGAGCCGAGATCAATGTGGCCTCCCGGGCCACGGAACTGCTTGGAGACATCGATCTGGTGGTGTGCTCGGCCGGGCTCGGCGCGGCCGGCCCGTTCGACACGATGTCACCCGACGCGATCGCACAGCTCGTCGCGGTCAACGTCCTGTCGCCAATGGCGCTGGTCAGGGCCATGCTACCGGCCATGCTCGACCGGGGCCACGGCCGCATTCTGATCGTCGGCAGCATCGCCGGCTCGCTCGGCGTGCGCGGTGAGGTCGCCTACTCCGCCACCAAGGCGGCGATGGTGGGCTTCACCGACGCGTTGCGGGCCGAGGTCGGTCGACGCGGCATCACGGTGACACTGTGCATCCCAGGTGTGGTGGACACGCCGTTCTTCCAACGGCGTGGGGCGCCCTACGTGCGTCGCTGGCCGCGGCCGATCCCGCCCGCGCTTGTCGCGGAGCGGATGCTCGCCGCCACCGGGAGGGGGCGCGCCGAGGTCTGGACGCCGGCCTGGCTGCGTGGCGCGGTGCGCATCCACGACGCTGTGCCGTCGGTGTACCGCGGGCTGGCCGGGGTGTTCGGATGATCCGTCCCGCCCTGGCCGCTCGGCGGACGCGACCCGTCCCGGCTGACCACCTGGTCGACTATCGGCGCTGACCCTCGATAGTCCGAGTCGCGGCGCCGGTCACGGCGTTCGCGCAGTCCCGATCCGGCACACCGCGCCCGGGGTGCGGACCGTCATCGAAGGAGAGGCGTATGACCGCTATCGACGCCCCAACCGGGCCACCGCGCACGGCCGCGCCGCCGCGCACGACCGGCCTGACCACCTCCGCCGACCAGCTGCTGCTCGCAGCGCCGGCGGAGAACTTCCCGGTCGCACCGATCGTCCTGCCGCCCGCCGTGCGTACCCACTTCAACGCGTTGTACGCCTACTGTCGCTTCGTCGACAACCTCGGTGACGAGGCCGACGGCGACCGGTTGGCGCTGCTGGACCGGCTCGACGTCGACCTCGCGGTGATCTGGGCCGGCGGCGAGCCGGAACTGCCCGTACTGCGCCGGCTCGCCCCGACCGTGCGGGCCTGCGACCTGCCGGCCGAGCCGTTCGAGCGGCTGGTCGAGGCCAACCGGCAGGACCAGCTGGTCACCCGGTATGAGACCTTCGACGACCTGGTGCGTTACTGCACTCTGTCGGCCGACCCGGTCGGCCGGATGGTGCTCGGCGTGTTCGGTCTGGCCACCCCTGACCGGGTGGTGCTCTCCGACCGGGTCTGTACCGCGCTCCAGCTGGTCGAACACTGGCAGGACGTCGCCGAGGACCTCGCCGCCGGGCGGATCTACCTCCCGCTGGAGGACCTGGACGCCTTCGGGGTGACCGAGGACGACCTGCGCGCCCCCAGCGCCGGTCCGGCGGTGCGGCACCTGATGGCCTTCGAGGTCACCCGGGCCCGCGCCGTGATCGACGCGGGCGCGCCGCTGGTCTCGATGGTGCCGGGGCGCCTGCGCCTGGCCCTGGCCGGTTTCGTCGGTGGCGGCCGGTCCGCGCTCGACGCGATCCGCCGGGCCGACTACGACGTGCTCAGCGGCACGCCGAAGGCGGCGAAGCCGCGGATGGCCGGTGCCATCGCTCTCGCCCTGGCCCGCTCGGCCGCCCGCGGTTCGGGTGCCGCGGCCAGCACCGCCGCCGCGGTGGCCAGCGCCACCAGCGCCGGCGGCCTGCCCGCCCGGCCACCGGTGACCGGCGGCTCGGTCGTCGGCTCCGCTGTGGCGGGACGCTCCGGTGTGGCGGGTGGCGGCCGATGAGCGCCGAGTTCCCGCGCCTGGTCGGCCGGCCGACCGTCGTCGAGGCGTACGCGTCCTGTGAGGCGCTGACCCGCGAGGCGGCTCGTAACTTCTCCTACGGCATCCGGTTGCTGCCGCCGGACAAGCGTGGCGCGCTGTCCGCCGTCTACGCCCTGTCGCGTCGCCTCGACGACATCGGCGACGGTGACCTGCCCGACGCCGAGAAGCTCGCCGGTCTCGCCGAGGTGCGGGCCGAGGTGAACGACCTCGGGGAGAACAGCTCCACCGACCCGGTCTACGTCGCGCTGGCCGACGCCGCCCGCCGCTTCCCGATCCCGTTGGAGGCGTTCATCGAGCTCGCCGACGGTGTCGAGAGCGACGTCCACGGCTCGACATACGAGACCTTCGACGACATGGTCGGCTACTGCCGGCTGGTCGCCGGCACCATCGGACGGCTGTCGCTGGGCATCTTCGGCACCGAACAGGCCGCGTCCGTGCGCGAAGCCCCGGCGGTCGCCGACGCGCTCGGGGTGGCGCTGCAGCAGACCAACATCCTGCGTGACGTCCGCGAGGACCTGCTCGGTGGTCGGATCTACCTGCCCGCCCGCGAACTCGAGGACTTCGGCGTCGACCTCACCGTGGACGCCAGCGGCCGTCTGGGCGGACCCGAGGTGGCGCTGCTGGGCTACCTGCGTTTCGCCGCGCAGCGGGCCGAGGACTGGTACGACCGCGGCATGGTGCTGCTCGACCTGCTCGACCGGCGCAGCGCCGCCTGCTGCGGTGCGATGGCCGGCATCTACCTGCGGCTCAACCGTCGGATCAAGAACGAGCCGGCCGCCGTGCTGGAGAGCCGGCTCGCGCTGCCCAGCTGGCAGAAGGCCGTCGTCGCCGCCCGTAGCCTCGCCGGACGCCCCGAGACGAGCGCCGCATGAGCGCCGCCGGGACGGACGGTCAGCCGCACCTGGTCGTCATCGGCGGGGGCCTGGCCGGGATGGCCGCGGCGCTGGTCGCCGCCGACGCCGGCGCCCGGGTGACGATGCTCGAGGCCCGGCCGCGCCTCGGCGGGGCGACGACGTCGTTTCGCCGCGGCGAGCTGTGGATCGACACCGGTCAGCACGTGTTCATGCGCTGCTGCACCGCCTACCGCGGGCTGATCGCCCGCCTCGGCGTGACCCACCTGACCACCCTGCAGCCCCGGTTGGACGTCCCGGTGCTGCTCGGTGCGACCCAGACCCGCACCCGGCTGCGCCGCACCGGTGTGCGCCTGCCCGCGCCGCTGCATCTCGCGCCGGCGCTGCTGGGCTACAAGGCGCTTCCGCTGGCCGAACGGGTCCGGGCCGGGCTCGCGGCGTTCCAGCTCGGTCGGCTCGACGAACGCTCCCCGCGGGTGGACAGCGGTTCGTTCGGCGCCTGGCTCGCCAGCCACGGCCAGGGCCCGGCGGCGACCAGCGCGCTGTGGGAACTGCTGACCGTGGCGACGCTGAACCTGCCCGCGGACGAGGCCTCGCTGGGCCTGGCCGCCAAGGTGGTGCGCACCGGCCTGCTGGAGGCCGCCGACGCCGGCGACATCGGCTGGGCGGAGGCGCCGCTGTCGCGCCTGCACGGTGACGCGGCGCTGGCGGCCCTGACCGCGGTCGGCGCGGACGTGCGTACCGGTGTGAAGGTGCGCTCGGTCACCGCGGACGGCGCGGGCTGGCGGGTCGCGGTGACCGCCGGCGGTACCAGCCGGGGTGAGGCCGTGCCCGGGGCGGACCCGTCCGGTTCGCTGTACGCCGACGCGGTGGTGCTCGCCACCCCGGCGCCGGCGGCCGCGGGGCTGCTGCCCGACGGCGCCACCGTCGACGCGCGGCGGCTGCACGCGCTCGGCGACTCGCCGATCATCAACGTGCACATGATCTACCCGCGTCAGGTGATCGAGGGCCCGTTCCTCGCGGTCGTCGACTCGCCGATCCAGTGGATCTTCGACCGGACGATCTCCTCGGGCCTGGCCGCCTCCGGGCCGCCCGGAGCACAGTACCTGGCGCTGTCCCAGTCGGCCGCCGAGCCGTGGATCAACATGCCGGCCGGCGACGTCGCGACGCTGTTCACCGAGGAGATGGCGCGGCTGTTCCCGGCCGCGCGGGCCGCCGAGCCGATCGAGGTCTTCGTGACCCGGGAGCGCACGGCGACCTTCCGACAGGTGCCCGGTTCGCTCGCGTTGCGCCCGGGCGCGTCGACCGGCCTGGCGCACTTTGCCCTGGCCGGCACCTACACCGACACCGGCTGGCCGGCGACCATGGAATCGGCCGTGCGTAGCGGAGTCGCTGCGGCCCGTGAGAGCCTGGCGGGCATGGGGGTAGTCGTAGGGGACCTGGCCGACCTGGTCGAGCGGCCCTCGGCCGTGCCAGCCGCACCAGCCGCACCGGCTGTGTCGGCCGTGTCGGCTGGGCCAGCGGCGTCGGCGGCACGGGGCGGGCTCGCGGTGAAGCCACGGCAGGCGTCAGACGACCTGCCGGACAGACCAGAACCATCGGATTCGTCGGATTTTCCGGATCCACGGGGAGCGAACGCGACAGCCGCCGGTTCCACGGAGGCTGTCGGACCGGTGACCACCGGCCAGCAGGAGCACTCATCCACAGGGGGATTCCCGGTATGACCATGACGGTTCCGGATGCGATCGAGCGGGGGAGGACCCTCACCGTCCCGGCGCTGCGCGCCGTGGTGGACCGCCTGAACCCGCGTCTTCGCCATATCGTCGCCTACCACCGCGGCTGGGTCGACGCCGAGAACAAGCCACTGACCGGCTCGGGCGGCAAGCTCGTCCGTCCGGCGTTGGCACTGCTGTCGGCCGAGGCCGCGGGCGCGCCGCCGGAGGTGGGCCTGCCCGCCGCCTGCGCCGTCGAGCTCGTGCACGACTTCTCGCTGCTGCACGACGACCTGATGGACGGCGACCGCGAGCGCCGCCACCGCGCGACGGCGTGGACGGTCTTCGGGGCCGACGGCGCGATCCTGGCCGGCGACGCCCTGCTCGGGCTCTCCGTGCAGATCCTGCTCGAGGTCGAGGGCGACCCGGCGCGCCGGGCCGCGCTGATCCTCAGCGCCGGTATCCAGGACCTGGTCCGCGGCCAGGCCGAGGACCTGATGTTCGAAAGCCGCACCGACGTGACGGTCGCGGACACGCTGCAGATGGAAGACGGCAAGACCGGCGCGCTGCTGGCCTGCTCGGCGTCGCTGGGCGCCGTGCTCGCCGGGGCCGGCGACGAGATGGTCGACGGCCTGGCCGAGTACGGTTCGCGCCTGGGCACCGCCTTCCAGCTCATCGACGACCTGCTCGGCATCTGGGGCGACCCGGCCGTCACCGGCAAGCCGGTGCTCTCCGACCTGCGTTCGCGCAAGAAGTCGGTGCCGGTGGTCGTGGCGCTGGAGGCCGGCGGAGCCGCCGCCGACGAACTGCGCGCGTTCCTGACCGCGTCGGGTGAGTCCACCGAGGCGGAACTGAGGCACATCGCCGAACTCGTCGAGCGGGCCGGTGGCCGGGAATGGACCACCGCCGAGGCCGACCGGCAGCTCGAGGCCTGCGAGAGCGTTCTGCGCTCGCTGTCGATGCCGGCGCAGGTCGAGGCCGAGCTGCTCGCCCTCGCCCGTTTCGTGACCGAGCGCGATAGCTAGGAGGCCGCAGGTGCGCACCGGCGCTCACGCGGTCGGCGATCACCCCGACGATCGCCTGTTTGACCATCGCCCGTACGACGAGGGGAGTCGTCGATGAGCCTGACTTCGGACCCGTCCCCGGCTGCTCCGTCCGCGCAGGAGACTCCGAAGCGGCCCGCCATCCCGGTGCCCGCCACCGCCGAGGCCTATGGGATCTCCCGGTCGTCGCCGCCGCTGACCGAGGAGGCGGCGGCGCCGACCAGTCCACCGGACGTGTCGGGTGCGGTGACCGCGCCGGCCGCCGCGCACCTCGCCGTCACGGCCAGCGCCCAGGTCGCGACGCAGCGAGCCCGTGACCATCTCCTCGCCCTCCAGGCGGACGAGGGATGGTGGAAGGGCAACCTCGAGACCAACGTCACGATGGACGCCGAGGACCTGTTCATGAAGCAGTTCCTCGGCATCCGTGGTGTCGAGGAGACCGAGCAGACCGCCCGCTGGATCCGCTCCCAGCAGCAGCCCGACGGCAGCTGGGCCACCTTCTACGGTGGCCCGGCGGACCTGTCGACCACTGTCGAGGCCTACATCGCGCTGAGACTGGCCGGGGACGCGGTCGACGCGCCGCACATGGCGCGGGCCGCCGAACTCGTCCGGGAGCAGGGCGGGATCGCCGCCTCCCGGGTGTTCACCCGGATCTGGCTGGCGGCGCTGGGCCAGTGGTCCTGGGACGACGTGCCGGTGATCCCGCCGGAGCTGATCCTGGCGCCGTCCTGGCTGCCGCTGAACGTCTACGACTTCGCCTGCTGGGCGCGCCAGACGATCGTCGCCCTCACGATCGTCGGTTCCCTGCGCCCGGCGCATGACCTCGGCTTCGACATCGACGAGCTCAAGGTGGCGGCGCCGCCCCGCAAGCTTGCGCCCCTGCGCAGCTGGGAGGGAGCCTTCGAGCGGCTCGACAAGCTGCTGCACCGCTACGAGCGTCGGCCGATCAAGCTGCTGCGCAGCCTGGCGCTGCGCCGGGCCGCCGAGTGGGTCGTCGCCCGCCAGGAGGCCGACGGCTGCTGGGGCGGTATCCAGCCGCCCTGGGTGTACTCGGTGATGGCCCTGCACCTGATGGGCTACCCGCTCAACCACCCGGTGATCGCCGCCGCGTTCCGTGGCATGGACCGCTACGTGATCCGCCGGGACACCCCCGAGGGCCCGGCCCGCCAGATCGAGGCCTGCCAGTCACCGGTGTGGGACACCGCGCTCGCCGTCGTCGCGCTCTCCGACGCCGGCGTCCCCGGTGACCATCCGGCGATGGTGAAGGCCGGCAGATGGCTGGTGGACGAGGAGGTCCGGGTCGCCGGCGACTGGGCGGTGCGCCGCCCCGAACTCGCCCCCGGCGGTTGGGCGTTCGAGTTCGACAACGACTTCTACCCGGACGTCGACGACACCGCCGAAGTCGTCCTGGCGCTGCGCCGCCTGCTCGGTGACGGACACGCCTCGGTCACCGGCGCCGGCCGGGCCGGTTCACACGGCGGTGCCGGGGCTTTCGGTAGCCGGCCGAACACGGTGGAGGATGCCGATCCGGCGCTCGCCGCCGCGATCCGCGCCGCCGCCGCCCGCGGGGTCGACTGGAGCGTCGGGATGCGCTCATCCAACGGCGCCTGGGGTGCCTTCGACGCCGACAACGTCCAGATGCTCGCGATGAAGATCCCGTTCTGCGACTTCGGTGAGGTCGTCGACCCACCGTCGGCGGACGTCACCGCCCACCTGGTCGAGATGCTCGCAGACCTGGGCCGCTCCGATCACCCGATCACCCAGCGGGCAGTGCAGTGGCTGCTGGACAACCAGGAGCCGGGCGGTTCCTGGTTCGGCCGGTGGGGCGTCAACCACGTGTACGGCACCGGTGCGGTCGTGCCGGCGCTCATCTGCGCCGGTGTGCCGACCGACCACCCGGCGATCACGGCATCGGTGCGCTGGCTGCTCGAACACCAGGCTCCCGAGGGCGGCTGGGGTGAGGACCTGCGCTCCTACACCGACCCGGCCTGGATCGGACGTGGCGCGCTCACCGCGTCACAGACCGCCTGGGCCCTGCTCGCCCTGCTCGCCGTCGACCCGCACAGCCTCGCGGTCAAACGCGGGGTTCGGTGGCTGTGCGAGACCCAGCGTCCGGACGGCACCTGGGACGAGCCCCACTTCACCGGCACCGGCTTCCCCGGGGACTTCTCCCTGAACTACAACCTGTACCGGCTGGTGTTCCCTCTGACCGCACTCGGCCGGTACGTGAGCCTCACCGGGGTAACGACACCATGAACACCTCCGCATCCCCGGGCGGGGACGGCACCGTCGCCGGAGAGCATCCGACGCCGGTGGCCGTGCCCGCGGTGATCCCCGCCCAGGACACGCTGTCACCGTCCGTTCCCTCCAGAGCACCCGCGGACCCGTCGCGCGCGCCTGTGCTGCCCTTTCGCACACCGGCCGCCGGCGCCCGTCGCCCCACCGCCGCTGCCCCCGCGGCTGTCACCTCCACCCCCACCCCCACCCCCACCCCCACCTCCTCCTCCACCACCACCCAGGCCGTCACCGATCCAGCCGCGACCACCCCGGCCGCCGTCTCCGCGGTGGCGGGGACGTCCGGCGGTGCGAGCCGGCCGGGACGACTTGTCGTCGCGACCGCGCTGCGGTTCGAGGCGATGGCGGCCGGCCGCTCCGGGCTGCCCTCCGACACGATCATGATCCGGACGGGTATGGGCCCCGACAAGGCCCGCCAGGCCGCCCGGGTGGTCCGCGAGGCACGACCCGACGCGGTCGCCATCGTCGGCCTCTCCGGCGGGCTCGCCCCCGGGGTGAAACCCGGGCACATCGTCGTGGCACAGGAGGTCCGCTCGTCCGACGGGACCGTCACCCCGTGCGCCTCGGCTCCGCTGCTGGCCGGTGACCTGCGCCGACTCGGCTTCACCGTGCACGTCGGCCCGATCATCACCGTGCCCAGGGTGGCCCACGGCAGCGAGCGGACCCGACTCGCCGCCACCGGCGCCATCGCCGTCGACATGGAGAGCGCGCCGATCGCCGAGGGCAGCGGGGACGTGCCGTTCGCGGCCGTCCGCGTCATCGTCGACACCATGGACGAGCCGCTGGGTCGGCTCGACCTGGTCCGCCGCGGTGTGCGGGGGCTGCTCACGATGAGCCGGCTCGGTACGCCGCTGGCCGCGTGGGCCGCGGCGGTCGGTCGGCGCACGGTGCTGCTGGCCGAGCCGCGGGCGTTCTGCGCCGGGGTCGAGCGGGCGATCGAGGTCGTCGAGCGCGCCCTGGACCTGCACGGCGCGCCCGTCTACGTCCGCAAGCAGATCGTGCACAACTCCCATGTCGTCGCGGACCTCGCCGCCCGCGGCGCGGTGTTCGTCGAGGAACTCGACGAGGTGCCCGCCGGCGCCACGGTGGTCTTCTCCGCGCACGGCGTCGCCCCCGCGGTGTGGGATCAGGCGGACGGGCGCGAGCTGTCCGTCATCGACGCCACCTGCCCGCTGGTCGAGAAGGTGCACGCGGAGGCACGCCGGTTCACCGCCCGCGGGGACACCGTCCTGCTCATCGGTCACGCCGGCCACGAGGAGGTCGACGGCACCCTCGGGGAGTCGCCCGGGCGGATCCAGCTCGTCCAGTCGCCGGCCGAGGTCGCCGACCTCGAGGTCCCCGACCCGGAACGGGTCACCTACCTGATGCAGACGACCCTCGCGCTGGACGAGGCGTCCGAGATCGTCGACGCGTTGCGGGAACGCTTCCCGGCGATCGTCGGCCCCGGATCGGCCGATATCTGCTATGCGACGTCCAACCGGCAGAACGCCGTGCGCAAGGTCGCCCAGGAGGCGCAGCTCGTGCTGGTCGTCGGCTCGGCGAACAGCGCGAACTCGGTGCGCCTCGTCGAGGTCAGCAACCGCGACGGTGTCTCCTCCCATCTGGTGGAGAACGTCGGTGACGTGCGGCTGTCCTGGCTCGCCGGAGTGGAGACGGTCGGCATCTCGGCCGGGGCGTCCGCGCCGCCGGCGCTGGTCGAGGAACTGACCGCGGCGCTGTCGGGCCTTGGCCCGACCGAGGTGACGGTCCGTTCCGTCGGCCGGGAGTCGATCTCCTTCCATCTGCCCAAGGAGCTGCGTCGGGCCGCGGGGAACTCCTCGCCGGCACCGCTGTCGCGGCCGGCCGCCTCGCGGGCCACGTCCTAGCGTCGGGTTCCCCGGGCCTGCCAGATAGTCGGCGGGCCCGGGGGTTCGTCTGTCCTGGTCCACCTCACCCACCCGCCGCGCGACCGGGACCGGGATCGCGATTCCTGTCCCGGTCCGGTGGACACGTGGAGTGTCGTCCGGGCGGTGGGTCGTCCTCGAGTCGCGCGTGGGCATTGATTGTGTCACTCTCGGTGACAGAAATGGTCTTGGCGGCGTCGGGCGTGCGGGCGCCGCCGGGGAGGCCCGGCCGAAACGGAAGCGCTCCTGACACGTCCGACGAGACGTCGAAGTAGCCGTTTCCGGCCTGGGTGGCACGCGGCACATTCGGTCCCTGAATTGCCCCTGACCTGGCGAGATGCTGTCTGATTCCGCCCAGATGGGGGATGCGGTCACGCAGGGGATCTGGTTGTGCGGCACTTCATCGAGCGATCGACATGCAGGCTGTACGTACAGGCTGTATGGTCAGTGCAGCGATCATCGGTCATTAACCGGAGACCAAAGAGAGGGGAGCTACGCCGTGGCGGTCGAGTGGCGGTACCAGCTCCGTGTAGGTACCTATCTGGCGAAGCAGAAACTGCTGCGTCGCAAGCACTTCCCGCTCGTGCTGGAGCTGGAGCCACTGTTTGCCTGCAACCTGTCCTGCACGGGTTGTGGGAAGATCCAGCACCCGGCGTCCGTCCTGAAGCAGCGCATGAGCGTCGACGACGCTCTCGCCGCTGTGAAGGAGTGCGGCGCTCCGGTTGTTGCGATCGCGGGCGGTGAACCACTCATGCACCCGCAGATTCACGAGATCGTGAACGAGCTTACCAAGCGTAAGAAGTTCGTGATCCTCTGCACGAACGGGCTGCTTCTGCAGAAGAAGCTGAAGAACTTCACCCCGTCGCCCTACTTCACCTTCGTCCTGCACATCGACGGGCTGCGCGAGCGGCACGACGCGGTGGTGGAGAAGGAGGGCACCTTCGACGAGTGTGTCCGGGCGTTCCACGCGGCGAAGGCCGCGGGCTTCCGGGTCGGCACGAACTCGACCTTCTTCAACAACGACAGCCCCCAGGACGTCATCGACATCCTGACCTTCCTCAACGACGACCTCAAGGTCGACCAGATCCAGCTCTCCCCGGGCTACGCGTACGAGAAGGCTCCCGACCAGGAGCACTTCCTCGCGGTCCAGGAGACCCGGGAGATGTTCGCCAAGGTCTTCGCCGAGGGGCGGCGCAAGAAGTTCCGGCTGAACCATTCGCCGGTGTTCCTTGACTTCCTGGAAGGGAAGAAGGAGCTCGCCTGCACCGCGTGGGGCATCCCGAGCTACTCGCTGTTCGGTTGGCAGAAGCCCTGCTACCTGATGAGCGACGGGTACGTCTCCTCGTACAAGGAGCTCGTGGAGACCACCGACTGGGACTCCTACGGTCGCGGCAAGGACCCGCGCTGCGCGAACTGCATGGCGCACTGCGGGTACGAGACGTCCGCCGTGCTCGCCACGATCGGCTCCCTCAAGGAGTCGATCCGCGCCGTGCGCGAGGCCTGAGCCCCGCGTCCGACCCCGGTGACACAGCACCACAGCACCGTCGCACCACAGGCACGACCGCGCTGCCCCGGCGCCACCGCGATGTTCCTGCGGTGACGCGGCAGCGCACAATATGAGCGGCGCCGTCCCGACCGGATCCCTTCCCGGCCGGGGCGGCGTTCGTGCGTGTGGGGCCGATATCGCGGATGTCGCGGGTATCGACGTTCGTCCTCGGCGGGGCGGGGGGATGCGCGGCCGGGAAGGACCGGCATCCCCCGCGGGGATCAGCGCGGACGGCTGCCCGGTTCGGCGCCGACCGAGGGCTGGGCGCTGAGATCGCCGCCGCGGCTGAGGCCGCGCATCAGCCGGTCGAGCACGATGCCGATCTCGACCCGGGCCGCGTCCGGATCGGCCGCCCTGCCGGTGTAGATGCTCGCCTCGGAAAGCAGGGCGGCGACCAGACGGGTCAGCGGGGCGACCGGCAACTGGTCGATACCCTCCTCGGACATGGCCCGTTGCAGCCATTCGGACAGCAGCCGATAGCCGTGCCGTTCGACCAGGGCGTCCCAGGCCTCGCTGCCGAGCACGGCCGGACCATCCACCAGGACGATGCGTTGGAAGTCGCTGTCCGCGGTGGAGATGTCCAGCAGGGACTGGAAACCGGTGCGTAGCTGGGTCCAGGCGTCACTGGGGAGCTGCGCGTCGCGGGCCAGTTCGCCGGCCACGAGTTTCTCGGCCACCTCGGTGGCGACCTGTTCCATGACGGTGCGAAACAGGTCGGCCTTGTCGCGAAAGTGGTGGTAGAGCGCGCCGCGGGTCACCTGGGCGTCGGCGACGATCTCCTCGGTTCCGGTGGCGGCGAACCCCTGCTCGGCGAACCGACGGCGGGCGGCGGCGACGAGCGCCGCACGGGTGTCAGTCGTCTGTTCGGAACGGCGGGTCACCCCCCGATTATGGTGCAGCCGCTGGCCCATGCGGGGGTTGAAGGGGGTGTGGTGTCCGTCGGTGGGCCGGGGGTTCCCAACGTGTGGGTTCGCCGGGCACCGAGGTGCCCGCTTACGCTGCCTGGCCGGGTCATCCCGCCCGTGCACCGGGCCGGCGATCCTGGCCCACCGGTCCGTGTGCGAACGGGTTGCCTCCGGCCGGGTGGGGATGCATTCTCGCAGGTCAGCGGCATTGTTAGCGGTGCTGAGCCGGACGGGGCGCCACCGCGGGCGGTACCCGCCGAGCGGACGGTTCTTTACACACAATTACCCCGGTCGCCCGACTGGAGTTCGACCTTCGTGGCAGGATTACTCTCTGTGACTGTACTCCAGTGGATAGCCCTCGCCTCGTTGCTCGCCTGGCTGTACCTGGCCGTCGGTCATGGCACCTTCTGGCGGACCGACCAGCGGCTGCCGCGGCGCCAGGCCCCGGCGAGCTGGCCGAGCGTCGCGATCGTCATCCCGGCCCGGGACGAGGCGGACATACTGCCCGTGACCCTGCCGAGCCTGCTCACCCAGGACTACCCCGGTCCGGTCCGGCTCATCCTCGTCGACGACGGTTCGACGGACGGCACCCCCGAGGTCGCCCGCGCCCTCGCCGAACAGGCGGCGCAGCGCGGCGGCTCGAACGTGACGGCGGCCGTGACCGCGTCGACCGAACCACCCCCCGGCTGGACGGGGAAGCTCTGGGCGCTGCGCCGGGGCATCGAATGCGCCGGGGACGTCGAGTTCCTGCTGCTCACCGATGCCGACATCGCCCACGACCCCGGGTCGCTGACGGCGCTGGTCGCCTCCGCCCGCACCCAGCGCCTCGACATGGTCTCCCAGATGGCGGTGCTGCGCGCCGACACGTTCTGGGAGCGGATCATCGTCCCCGCGTTCGTCTACTTCTTCGCGATGCTCTACCCGTTCCGGTGGTCGAACCGGTCGACGTCCCGGGTGGCGGCGGCCGCCGGTGGCTGCTCGCTGGTGCGCCGTGAGGCCCTGATCCGCGCGGGCGGGCTCGCCGAGGTGCGCGGCGCGGTCATCGACGACGTGGCCATCGCCCGGATCCTCAAGCGTTCCGGCGGACGGACCTGGCTCGGCCTCGCCGACCAGGTACACAGCCGCCGCCCGTACCCACGCCTGGCCGACCTGTGGAAGATGGTCTCCCGCTCCGCCTACGCCCAGCTGCGGCACTCGCCGCTCCTGCTGATCGGCACGGTGCTGGGGCTGAGCCTGGTGTTCCTGGTGCCGGTGGTCGCCACCGTCGTCGGGATCGCCGCCGGGGACCTCACGGTCGCCCTGATCGGCGCCGTCACCTGGCTGATCATGACGTTGACCTACGTCCCGATGGTCCGCTACTACCGGCAGCCGCTGGCGTCCGCGCTGTTGCTGCCCGGGGCCGCGGCGCTCTACCTGGCGATGACGGTCGACTCCGCGCGGCTCAAGCGGGCCGGCCGCGGCGCCGCCTGGAAGGGCCGTACCTACGACGGCCACGGCACCCCCGAACGGCGCGGCCTGGGCACGACAACCCTCGCGCCCCATGTCGCCGCCCCGCACGTCGCCGTCGTCCAGCCTCCACGGGATCCCTGGGACCTGCCCACCCCCGCCACCCCTGCCGACGACGCCACCACCTCCTCCACCTCCGACCCGCACCGCGCCTCCTCCTCGTAGCCGCCTCCTCGGCCATGGTCACTTGCTGTGACGCCCTTTTCGGAGTTGCCGGTGTGCCGGGTGCACGTGGGTGGTCGTGGTCGTGTCCGTCCTGCCGACTACGGCGATCGGTGTAGGCGGATCTTGCTTGAGGTGCGCTGCGCCGAGTAGTGCTCGGGACGAAACGGGGCGGGGCGGGTGCGGCTCAGGAGGCTGGGGGCGGGAGCGGCGCGGGGGAGCGGGGTGCGGTGGTCAGCAGGCGGCGCAGTGTGACGGCATCCGCGGCGAGCGCCGACACCAGATAGCCGGGTCCGGCCAGCGGCAGCAGCGCCGCCTCCCCGTGCTCGTCCGTCACCGAGACGGCCTCGGCCGCCTGCCCCGCCCATGCGGGGCCCGCGACGAGCCGGGAGCCCACCGCCCGCGCGCCGCCGAGCTGCGCCGGGCCGCGCAGCCCCGGCGCGTCCGGACCGAGTGCCAGCTCCTGGCGCAGCAGCGGCCCGTTGACGTCCACGCGCAGTGTGCTGTGGAAGGCTCCTGGCAGCTCGCCGAACCGACCGAGCAGGATCTCCTCCCGCAGGCAGAGCCGGGCGGACGAGGCCAGGCTCACCTCGGTGATCGCCACGTGGTCGGCACCCCTGGCGACCACCGTCGGCTCCGGCTGGAAGTCCAGCTCGCCCTCGTTGCCGACCTGCGCGCGCACCAGCAACCGGGACGGCCCGGTGCCTCCGCGGCCGGGCAGCGCGACCATGGCCGCCACCGAGCGCACCACCAGCCGTACCCCGCCGCCCACGGTCAGATCGAGCCTTAGCTCGTCGCCGGCGAGCGGTCCGGCCGCGGCACTGACCAGATGCACGGTCGCCGTCGGCGGGGACGCCCCCACCGGCGAGGTCCCGGTCAGACGCAGGACCACCGGCACGTCCGAACGCAGTTCGGCGACCCGGAGCGCACCGTGGGCGTCGCGCTCGACCCGGACAGCCGCATGGGCGCGCATCCCGGCAACCTAGCAGCCAGCGGACGACCGTCGGTGGACGGCAACGCGTGGACGGCAACGCGTGGACGGACAGCCGGCACGGTGGACGGCAGGGGGTGGATGGTGCCGGGCGGTCGTCAGGAGGCGAACATGCGCAGGTCCGCGAGGCGGTGCCGCTCGGCCAGCAGGTCAAGGCGGATGCCGGCGGGGGCGGGCAGGGCGTGCGGGGGACGGCTGGCCGAGTCGGCGCCGAGCCGGGCCACCGTTGCCACCTCGGCCGTGAGGCGGGCAAGCGCACCGGTGACGGCGAGGGGGTCCAGCCCGAGCAGGCGGGTGGCCGCGGTGGCCGGGCCGGTGACCGTCAGGTGCGCGGCGGCGAGGGCGGCGTCCGCCGGTGGCAGTCCGGCGCCGGTGGTGACCATGCCCAGCGCGATCGGGTGATGCGGAGCGCGGGGTCCCGCCGGGACCGGCCAGGCGGCCCGTCCGGCGCGGAGCAGGGTTCGGCCCTGGGCGCGGCTGGCCGTGCGCTGGGCGGGGGAGGGGGTGCGGGCGTCGAGCTCGGCGTCGAGCTCGACGAGTCGCGCCGGACCAGCCGTGGCCGGCTCGCGCAGCGCGTGGACGGTGGCGGCGGCGAACGCGGCCGCCACCACGCCGGCGGTGTGCAGCCGGCCGAGCAGGAACAGCTCGAGCTCGGGCAGACCGGTGAGACTTCCGTCCGCGACCGCGGCCTCGACCCCGCCCGAATGCGCATGTCCGCCGGCCGGCATCCGGCCGTCCACCAGCACCAGCAACGTGGCCAGTCGGCCCGGTCCGTCATCCATCTGCATGTCCCTCCGCCGGTGTGTCCCTTCGCCGGGCAACCCGTCTCTGCCGGGTGACGCCTTCCCACGGTTTCCGCTTTGGCCACCCGTCGGCCACCCGTCGGGCTGGCTCCGGCTGCTGAGGTTATGAGCTGCTGAGGTTACGGCCTGCCCGGACAGGTGCCTCGCGGGTCGCAGTGGCTGCCCCGGGTGGCCGGGTCGCGAATCTGACGTGAACGGTCGATGACGTAGGCGACCCGTCCACATGCCTTGGGTAGCCTCCGTAATCGCACGATTGGACCATCTACGCGGCAGAGGCGAATTCGGGCATATCGAGCCAGATGTACCGAGCGGCTCTGGTCGGATGTACTGAACGGCGAGGTGAGGCATGACCGATCCGTCGCGTTCCCCACTGACGGGTGTCATGGCACCGACCGCCGCGCCACCGGCCCAGGGCGGGAACCAGCCCGGCGCGTCGGGTGGGCCTGCCGGGGGGACGCTGCCACCGGCGGCCGGCCCGGACGTTTTCCTCGATGCCTGGCGGCGGGCACCGCGTGCCCGCCGGCCACGCACCCGGCTGCCGGGGCGTTCCTGGGGTGCGCTGGGGGGACTCGGTGTCCTCGCCCTGCTGGCGCTGCTCGTCGTCTCGCTCGCCACACAGGGACGAGCCGGTGGCGACCAGACGCTGAGCGCCGACCGGCTACCGCCGGTGATCTCAGCGACAGCGACGAACGTCGCCAGCCACCCGGCCAGGTCGGCCACTCCCACCCCTGCGCCGTCCACGGCATCGTCACCAGTCGTGGCGGCACCACCCGCGGCGCTGCCGCCACCCACACCCGCCCATCCGGTCCAGGCGCCGGCTGGGCGGCGGGCCACGCCCGTGCACACCGCCGCCCCCCATCCCGTCCATCCGCCGGCGCCGCCCGCCCCGGCCCCGGCCCCGGCCCACACCACGGTTCCCGCCCGCGCCGTCGTCTCGACCCCCGCCCATGCCGCAGCTCGCACGACCACGCCGGCACCTGCTCGCACCGCCGTCCCGGCGCCGGCGCCGGCCGGGCCGTTCACCTTCACCAACCTGGCAACCGGCTACTGCCTGGACAGCAACGCCAACCAGGTCGGCTACACGATGGGCTGCAACGGCGGGCAGTACCAGCGCTGGCGGGTCTTCGGCTACGGCCGGGTGGTACTGACCGACCAGGCCACCGGCTTCTGCCTGGACAGCGACAGCTCCGGCAACGCCTACACCCGCGCCTGCCAGAGCACCGCCAGTCAGCAGTGGCAGACCTCCGACGCCGGTTACGGCACGGTGACGATGACGAACGCCGCGTCGGGGCGGTGCCTGGACAGCAACGCGAACGGCAACCTCTACACGTTGGGCTGCAACGGCGGCTCCTACCAGCGGTGGACCCGTGGTTGATCTTTTCCGGGAGCATCGCACCGCGATCCTGCTGATCCTGACCGCGCTGGTCGCGTTCGTCCTGCTGGTCGTGTTCGTCCAGTGGTTCTCGCGGACCAGGGGCCTTCGGCGGACCCTGGTGCACCGGTGCCGGCAGTTCGCCGCCGGCCTGCGCGACCTGGCCCGGCTGGTGTCCGCGTCGTACCGCTTCCGCCGGGACGCGCGTCGCATCGCCCGGCTGCTCGCCCACCCGCGGCTCGGCCTGGACATCCGCACCGCCTTCGTGCTCGACGCGACCGCCGACCGGACGGATGGCAACACGGGCGTCGACCGACCGTCCGGGGACGCGACCGCCGACCGGACGGGCCGGGAGTCGACGGCCGACCACACCGGCGGACGGGCGTTCCTGGCCGCCGTGCGTGCGGACTCGATCGCGATCAGACGCACCGCACCGGAGGCTGACACGCGCCTACGGGTGCTCACCCGACCCTGCGTGAACGACGCCCATCTGCTCGGTGGCCCCGCCCATCCACCGCAGCGGGTGCTGGCCGCGCTGTCCGCGCAGGGCAGCTGCCCGGTTGCACTCGGCCTGCTGCCCGCGATGGGCGGTGCCCTCGCCGTGGTGGACCTGGCCGTCCTACCGGGCGTGGGCAGCATCGACGGTCCGCCCGGCCCGGCCCGCCGGCTCGGTGCGGCGATCGCCGCGCAGCTCGCCGCCGGGATCCTGGTGTCCCGGGGCATCGAGCTGATCATCACGGACCTGGTGCTGCCCGGCTTCGGCGGGCCCACCCTGGACGCGGCGCTCGAGCTGCTCGAGCGGTCGGCGCCGCGCGAGCCGGCGCCGCGCGAGCCGGCAGGGCCGTTCGGACGGGGCACCGACGTCAACGGGGATGTTGCGGATATCGGGGACGACGGGGATGAGCAGGAGAGCGGTGTACGGACCGTCCTGGTCTGCACGGCGACCTCCCGCCCGGACCTGGCCCGGGTGAGCGAGCTCGCCGAGCGGCGCCCGCAGCTGCGGGTCCTCGTCGTGGGGCGGCACCCGGGATCCCGCTGGCGGCTCGAGCTCGACGCCTCGAGCCGGATCACGGCGCCCGAGCTCGCCCTGCAGGCGGACGGCGGACCGCTCGAGCGCGGCCTGGCCCGCGCGGTCAGACGGCGGGCCCGGCTGCGGGCGAAACTGACCGTCTCACCTGCGCTGCCGGTCCCGCCCGCAGCGGCCGAGCCGCCCGCAGCGGCCGAGCCGCCCGCAGCGGCCGAGCCGCCCGCACTGGCCGAGCTGCTCGCGTCGACGCGTCCGGGAGCGCGGCCGGCAGTGGCGCTTCCCTCTCCGCCTGCGTACCTGCCGGCGGAGGCGCTCCCACCCGCGACTCCCCTCATGCCCGTCGAGTCGCGCGTGCCACGTGCGCCGCGCATGCCGGCCGAGCTGTCTGCACCACCCGTGCCACCGGTGCCGGCCGAGCCACCGGTGCCGGTGGGGGCCCGGCCGGAGACCGTCGGTCGCTGGCGCACGCCCGGCCTGGACGCGGGTCCGCTCGCCGAGCCGGAGCCGGCCCGACTGCAGGGCCGGCAGGCTGCCACGGCCGGGGAGACGGTGACGGCCGGGACGGTGGCAACAGGGTCGGCGGTCACGGCAGCGGGTACGCACACGGGTGCCGAGGGAACGGTGGCGACGGACGAATGAGCGCGGATGTCATCCTGACCGTCGAGGTTGTGGCCGAGACCGAGATCGACGCCGAGGCCGACGCCGCGGCGGGGGCCGGGGCTGACCGGGCATCGCGGCCCCGCCCGCCGGGAACACTCGGCACCGAGCGGTCCCCGCTGACCGGATGGGTCGGCGGGGAGGCACCGGCCGTCCCGGGGGGTGGCGGCGACATGCTGGTGCGGCTACGGCCCACCGACTCCGTGCGCGACCTCGCCGCGGGCCTCGCCGAGACGGACCCGCGCTGCTTTCTGGACGAACATGCCCTCGACCCGGCCGAGACGGTACGCGCCAGCGGCATCACGCCCGGGCGGCGGATCGGCCTCGGCGCCCCCGCCCGCCCGGCCCGCCCGCTGGTCCCACCCGCGCGGGCGGGCCGCCGGTTCGAGGTGCAGGTCGTGGGCGGTCCGCAGGCGGGGCGGATCTGGCGGCTCGGGCTCGGCGCGCACGACATCGGCGCCGATCAGGGCGCCACCGTCCGGCTGCCCGACCCGGGCGTCCCGCCGCTGGCGGCGGTGCTGCACATCGGTCAGGACGGTCAGACCTGGCTCAGTGAGCTTGCCGCGCACGGGGTCACCACCACCCGGCCGCACCCCCCGCAGCTGCGCTTCACCGATCATCACCGGGCGGCGACCCGGGTGGAGCAGCGGGATCTGCCGCTGCCACCGCCGGCACCGGACTGGCCGCCGTTCGGCCCCGACGCGGCAGGCTGCGTGCCCTGGGCGGTGGGGGAGGACCTGGTCGTCGGCCCGCTGCTGCTGCGGCTGGCCGAACGGTTCGAGCCGGACACGGACGTCACCCCGTCCGAGGATGTGCTGGGACTCGACTTCAACCGGCCGCCGCGGATCGTGCCGCCGCTGCTGACCTCCCGCAAACGGTTTCCGACGCCGCCGACGCCGCCGACCCGCCGCAGCATCCCACTGTTGCTGATGCTGGCGCCGCTGCTGCTGGGCCTGGCGTTCGTCTGGTTCTTCCATTCGTACTTCTTCCTGGTCATCATGCTGTTCAGCCCGCTGCTGGCCTTCGCCAACTGGCTGCAGGACCGGCGCAGCGGCCGGCGGCGGTTCCGGGCGGAGTCCGCGCGTTACCGCGACACCCGGGCCGAGGCCGAGCAGGCGCTGACGGTCGCGGTCCGCGCCGAGCGCCGCGCCCGCTGCGACGCGTCCCCCGATCCGGCGCTGGTCGGCCTCACCGCGACCGGTCCCGGCCACCGGCTGTGGGAGCGGCGCCGCACCGACCCGGACCATCTGCTGCTGCGGGTCGGCACGGTCGACCAGCCCTCCCTGATCGAGGTGGACGACCCCGCCCTCGACGACCACGACCACCGGCTGCGCTGGAACATCCCGCAGGTGCCCCTTGCCCTGGACCTGGCCGCCCTCGGGGTCGTCGGGGTGGCCGGTGAGCCAACGAGCCGGCATGCGCTGGCCCGTTGGCTGTTGCTGCAGTGCGCGGTCCTGCACAGCCCCCGCGACACCCAGATCGTGGTGCTCACCGACGCGGCGGGCCGGGACAGCTGGGAGTGGGTGCGCTGGCTGCCGCATGTGCGCCCGCCGCGGGAGCTGGGCGAGGGCGCGCCGCCGGTACTGATCGGCAACGATCCGGAGACGGTCGCGCACCGGGTGGCCGAGCTGCAGGCCCAGATCCGCGCCCGCCAGGTGGCCCGCGGCTCGGCGCTCGGACCGGTGATGTTCGCCCAGCCGGACGTGGTGGTGCTCGCGGACGGGGCCCGGCGGCTGCGGGACGTGCCAGGCATGATCGGAGTGCTGACCGACGGGCCGGCGGTGCGGATCTTCTCGATCTGCCTCGACAGTGAGATCCGCCTGCTGCCCGAGGAGTGCACCACCGTCGTCGTCTGCGAGCACGACGAGCTGGCCGTGCGCCGCAGCGACGTGCCCGAACTGACCGGGATCCGTCCCGACCTGGTCGACGCCGACTGGTGCGACGGCCTGGCCCGGGCGCTCGCCCCGCTGCGCGACATCACCCCCGCCGCCGAGGACGGCCTGCCCGAGCAGACCCGCCTGCTGGAACTGCTCGGCCTGACGGGCCCGGACCAGCCCGACCCGCCCGAGCCGGCCCGCATCGCCGACGCCTGGCTGACCCATCCGGCCTCGACCCGGTTCCCGATCGGGGTCGGCTTCGACGGGCCGGTCGTGCTCGACATCGTCCGTGACGGGCCACATGCGCTGGTCGCCGGCACGACCGGCGCCGGCAAGTCGGAGCTGCTGCAGACCCTCGTCGCGTCGCTTGCCGCCCACAACCGCCCGGACGAGCTGGTCTTCGTCCTGGTCGACTACAAGGGCGGCAGCGCGTTCCGCGGCTGTGCCCGGCTGCCGCACACCCTCGGCATGGTCACCGACCTGGATCCGGCGCTCGCCGTGCGGGCACTGGAGTCGCTGGCCGCCGAACTGCGCCGCCGCGAGGTGCTGCTCGCCGAGGCCGCGGCGAAGGACATCATCCACTACCGCGCGCTGCGGACCCGCGACCCGCAGCTACCCGCGCTGCCCCGGCTGATGCTGGTGATCGACGAGTTCGCCACCCTCGCCCGGGAGGTGCCCGACTTCATACCGGGACTGGTCAGCCTCGCGCAACGCGGCCGTTCCCTGGGCATCCACCTGGTGCTCGCGACCCAGCGCCCCGCCGGGGTGGTGACCGGGGACATCCGGGCCAACACCAACCTGCGCATCGCCCTGCGGGTCACCGATCCGATGGAGAGCACCGATGTCGTCGACACCCGGGACGCGGCGCTGATCCCGGCCGCCACCCCGGGACGGGCCCTGGCCCGGCTCGCGCACCGCTCGACGGTGCTGTTCCAGACCGCCTACTGCGGCGCGCCCGTCGGCGGCCCGGCCGAGCAACCGGGCGGTGCGGGGGGCAGCCCCGTCCGGGCCGTCCCGCTGACCTGGACGTCGCTCGGCCGGCCGCGTTCGGGTCTCGCGGACGACGCCGACCTGCAGCTCGACGGCCTGGCCGAACCGGACGAACTGGCCCCCACCGAACTCGACCTGCTCGTCGAGCTCATCCGCGGCGCCGCCGAGCAGACCAGCTACCAGGCCCAGCCGAGTCCCTGGCTGCCGGCACTCGGCGGTCGGCTGCTGTTCGAGGACCTGGTGCGGCACTGTGGTCCGCAGGCGGTGCCCTACGCGCTCGAGGATGTGCCACACCAGCAGATCCAGCGGCCCGTCTGCTGTGAACTGGCGAGCTTCGGGCACCTGTTCGTCATCGGCACGCAGCGTTCCGGCCGCTCCCAGGTGCTGCGCACCCTCGCCGGTGCCCTCGCGCAGGCCCGGTCCTGCGCGGACATCCACCTCTACGGGGTGGACGCGGCCGGTGGGGCGCTGGCCGTGCTGACCGAGCTGCCGCACACCGGTGCCGTGGTCACCGGCTCCGACCTGGAGCGAGTCGGTCGCCTGTGCGACCGACTCACCGGCGAGCTGGCCCGCCGCCAGGCGCTGCTCGGCCAGTATTCCTGTGCCGACCTGACCGAGCTGCGCACCGCCATGCCCGTCGACGAGCGGCCCGCCCACATCATGGTGCTCATCGACGGCTGGGACTCGCTGGCCGCCACCCTGCCCGAACATGACGGCGGCTGGCGCTACGAGGCTCTGCTCACCCTGCTGCGCGAGGGAACCGCGGCCGGTCTCCACGTGGTCGCGACCTCCGACCGGGGTCTGCTCGCCGGGCGCGCCGGTTCGCTCAACGACCACCGCATCCTGCTGCGGATGAGCGAGCGCACCGACTACACCACGATCCGGGTCCCGCACCAGCGCATCCCCGCCCACGTCCCGCCGGGTCGCGGGTGGCGTTCGACGAACCAGGCCGAGCTGCAGATCGCCCTGCTCGACCCGGACCCGTCCGGCCAGGCGCAGGCCACGGCGCTGCGCCGGATCGGCGTGCGGGCCATCGCCCGCGACCGGGAGGTGTCCGCCGCGCGCCGTCCGTTCGCCGTCGCCGCGCTGCCCGGTGCGCTGACGTTCGCCGACGCGATCGCCCGGGTCGACGCGGCCGACCGGCGTCCGTTGCAGGCGCTGCTGGGCCTGGGCGGGGACGAGGCGGCGCCGCTGCTGCTCGACTTCGCCGGCCGGTCGCACACCTTCCTCGTCGCCGGTCCGCCCGGTTCCGGGCGCAGCAACACCCTGGCGACGCTCGCCGTCTCGCTGCTGACCGGCGGCACCAGCCTGGTGGTGCTCACCCCGCGGGAATCGCCGCTGCGCCGGCTCGCCGCCCATCCCCAGGTACGCCTGGCCGCCCCGGAGGTGCTCACCGGCGCCGAACCGCTGGTGGTCGAGGGGCCGGCGGTCCTGCTCGTCGACGACGTGGACCTGTTCGGGTTCAACTCCCCGCTGGAGCCCACGCTGCGCGCGATCGTCGCCTCCGGACGCGACCGCGGAGTGGGGCTGGCCTACGCCGGCAGCGGCGAGGTGCTCTCCCAGTCGATCAGCGGCTGGCTGGGGGAGGCGCGCCGATCCCGGCAGGGGGTGCTGCTGGCCCCGCAGAGCTCGCTGGAGGGCGACCTGGTGGGCTGCCGGATCCCGCCGAGCCTGCTGCGCGGCGGGATCCGGCCCGGCCGCGGCTATGTCGCCGACACGGCCGGATCGCTGCGGGCCATCGTCATCCCGCACACGGTGCTCAGATAACCGGCGGGCGCGACCTGCTCGGGTCCACGCCCGCCCGCCGTGCGCGTGTTCGACGTGCCTGTGTTCGGGGTGTGTCTGGTCAGGTGTCGGCCGGCGGGTTGGCCAGGGAGTCGTCCATCGTCTGCAGGTTCGCGCTGATGGCCTTGAAGCTGTCGGCGAACTTCGGGATGTTCTCGATCGCGCTGGTGAGCGAGGCGTTGAATTCGGTGTACTGCGTGGTCATCGCCGGGCTCGACTGCTGCATCCACAGCCCACCGGCGCTGGTGAGCAGCTCCGTCACCTGAAACTGCAGCCGGGTGAGGGTCGAGGTGATCTCGGTGCCCTCGTTGATGAGCCGGGTTGCAAGCGCGTTGACCTGGGCGTAGTCGACGTCGATGTCTGCCATGGGCAGCGTTCTCCTTCGGGCTTGGGGGCGGGCGATCGGCGCGGCTGGCGGGATCAGGAGCTGGCGATGGCCGAGTCCATCGCCTGTAGCTGCGAGACGATGTTGTTGAACTGGTTCGCGAAGCTGTTGATGTTGTTCACCGCCGCGGTGACGGAGGTGTTGAAGTCGGTGTACTGCTGCTGCAGGACGGGACTCGACTTCACCAGCCACAGGCCGCCGCCGCTGGACAGCAGTGCCGTCACCGCCGACTGCAGCGAGGTCAGCTTCGGCACCGTCTCGGCGACGGCGGCGTTCAGCGAGGCGGCGACGGTGTCGACGCTCGCGTAGTCGATCTTGATGTCGGCCATGAGCCGCTCCTGTCGTTTCGGGGCCCGTAGCCGGGCGACGGTAGGCGGTACGGGACGGTGGGCGGTACTGGTCAGAACACGGGGGGATAGCCGTACAGGTCCGGTAGCGGGTCCACGTGGGAGGTCAGGGTCCAGCGGTCCTTGGCCGGGTCACCGTTGTAGAAGTCCATGCTGCCGTCCGGGTTAGCGACGATCTTGGTGCCCGTCCCGTCCGAGCCGACGGTCACGCTCGTGGTCGTCGTCTCGCCCTTGGGGTCGACGGTGACGCTGTTGTAGGCGCCGTTCTGGCCCGGGGTCACCGTCGTCGTGGTGGTGCCGTCGTCGGTGGTGCTGGTCATGACGGAGACGTGGTCGGTACCGGTCTTCTTGGTGATCACTTCCCTGGTGCCGTCGGAGTGGGTCACGGTGGTCGTGTAGTCGACGTTGTCGGGTTTCCCGTCGTTGTCGAGGTCGGTGTAGCTGTAGGTGGTCGTCTCCGTGTACGACAGGCCGTTCGGGGCCGTGACCGTGCTCGTCTCAGAAATGATCTTTCCGTTGCCGTCCACCTGCTGGCTGCTGGAGGTGGTGGTGCCGTCCGGTACGGAGACGCTGGTGGGCCGGGCGCCGGGGTCCGTCGGCGGCGGGCGGCCCTCGCCCCACAGCGGGATGGTGGCGGTCTGCAGCACGCCGTTCTCGTCGTAGTACTGGTAGGTGATGACCTTGTTCTTGGTGTCCTGGTAGTGCTGCCAGGCGTTCTCCTGGGCCTGCCACTGGTCGATCTTCGACTGCAGCCGCGCGGAGTTCGCCTTGCTCGCGAAGTCCGCATCCTGGTCGAAGAACGCCTTGGCGACGCTGTCGAGCAGATCGGCCAGGTCGTCCAGCTTCGTCATCGAGTCCTTGAACGGCTGGTGGCAGGTGGCATAGAAGGCGCTGAGCGCGGCGAACAACGTCGAGTCGCCGACCGCGTCAGCGCCGACCTCGCCGGTGCTGCTCACGACCGCGCGACCGGAGACGTGGTCGACGTCGGTCTGGATCTGCCCGCGCAGGGTGCGCAGGCTGCCGGACAGCTCATGCAACAGCCCGTAGTCGAGCACGATGTCGGCCATCTTGGCTCCCGTCCGCGGCGGTCCTTCCCACCACCTACTACGTGCCGCGGGGCCGGCACGGTTCGCGGCCCGGGGCCGCCAGAGGCCTGCTCTGTCCGGCGATGAACCGTGGCGTGGCGTGGGCGCGTCTCACTGAGGGGGCGGTCCTTGTCTGGCCGGGCCGGTGCCCTCCGACGAGGCGGTGGCCGCTGGACGGTGCCACAGCGCGCAGTGGTGCCGCAGCGCAGAGCGGGAGGTTCGGGATGCCACGACCGACCGACTGGTCGCCGTTGAAGCTGCCGGGTGATCCCACCCCCGGTGACCCGGACGCGCTGGGCTCGGTCGCCGACTTCATGGTCACGATGGCGGGGCACGCCGAGACCGCCAGAATCGGCCTGAACCAGGTCGTGGCCAAAAGCGGTGAGGGCGCCTTCGTCGGCAAGACCGCGGACTGGCTACGCGACACCATCTCCACCGCGATCCAGGACTTCGTCGGCGGGGTGAGCCAGGCGTTCCATCAGACCGAACCGGCCATGCGCACCTACATCGCGGCGCTGCGGGAGGCGCAGAGCCGCGCCGACGGGGCGCTGAGCCAGGCGGTCGGACTCGCCGAGGACGACACGCGCCGGGACACCCTCGCCGAGGACGCCAAACAGGCGGGCTCCGACCTCACCACGGCCGCACGCTCCGCGGCCGGGACGATCCGCGCGGCCCGGGAGTTCATCCACTCGCCGAATCCCAAGAAGTCCGCCTGCGACGTCTTCTGGGAGATCTTCGGCTGGATCGTGCTGGTCATCTCGGTGGTGGCGATCTTCACCGGCGGGACGCTCGGCCTCATCGCGCTGGGTCTCGGCGCGATCATGGCGATCAAGTCGGTGGTCGACTTCGCCCAGGGCAAGACGAACATCGCGGGCCTCGCCCTGGGTCTGCTGGGTCTGCTGGGCCCGTCCACCAAGCCGCTGATCGCGCTGTCCACGCTCAAGAGCATCGCCGGTGCCACCGCCAAGGTGGTCAAGACCAGTCTGACCTCGGCCGGAGTGACGATCGCCAAGATCGGCGCCGACTTCTGGCAGGCCGTCTCGACGATCACGTTCCGCGGGGTCGTCAACGGTGTCGGCGACATCGCCAGCACCGTCGCGAGCACCATCCGCAGCGGCGGCCTGTGGGTGTTCCACGCCTTCACCGCCGCCGACGGGCTCGCCGTGCGGGGCGGGGTCATCCTGCGCAACTTCGTGGTGGCCGCCCCGGCCGCCTCGGCGGCTCTGCTGCGTTCGATCGCGGTGGCGGGTGGCAAGCTGCCGGCCGCGCTCGCCGCGAGCGTCCGGGCGGTCCCCGGGCTCGCCCGCGAGGTCACGAACCTGCTCGGCACCGGGATACGTGCGGTGCCGCGGGTGCTGAGCAACGAGTTCGGCGGCTGGAAGTGGTTGAAGATCTTCCTGCCGCTCAACGGCGTGGAGATCGGCGTGCTCGGCGTGCAGGACGCGTTCCGCCTCGCCGTCCTCGGCCGGGGGCTGATGCGCACCGGCCAGTATGCGGACCTCGTCGAGAAGGTGAACCTGGCGCAGCTTGCCGGCGGGTCGCTGCGGATCAGTGACAGCATCCTGCACGCGGTGAACCCGCCGGAGCCCGGGCTGGCCCGCACGGACTCGGGTCTGTTCGTGCCGAAGCCGGCGCAGGGCGTCTCCGCCATCGACACGCACCTCGGCGGCGGGGTCTCCGCCGAGCTGGGCGGTGGCACCGGGCTCGCCGGCAAGCTCGCCACCGCCGGGGTTTCCCTGCCGGACCTGCACCTGCCCACCGCCGGGGTGCACCTCGGCGAGGTGGGCGGCACCCCGGTCCCGGCAGTGGGGCAGCTGCCCGGCGCGATCACCGCCAGCGGACTGCACCTGCCAGGGACCGCCGCCACCACCCTGCACCTGCCCGCCACGATCGGCGCCGGCACCCAGCTGCCCAACGGTGCCACGCTGGCCCACAGCGTCACCGGTCTGGACGGTGGCGTCCGCCTGAACGGCACCGCCAACCTGAGCAGCACCGCCCATCTGGACGGCACCCTGCAGGTGAACGGCATAGCCCACCTGAACAGCGGCACCGGGCTGGACGGTGTCCAGCTGCCCGGGGCGGCACCTTCGGTCGGTGACCTGACCCGGTTGGGCGAGCTGACCCAGCTCGGCGGGGTGGGGGTCCATTCCGGGGGTGCCGACCTGGCCTCGCCAGCCCGGCTCGCCGTGCACCATGCGGGCGACCTGCCCGCCGCCGGAAGGCTGCCCGAGGTGCATGCGGCGCTCGGCGGGGACATCACGGCCGTGCGGATGTCCGACAGCCAGGTGGCGTTCAACCTCGGCGCGGCCGACGACGGCCGGGTCGTGATCGGTGCCAGCCCCGTCAACCTGCCGTCCGCGGTGCCGGCACCGGGCGGCCTCAACCACCTCGGCGGCATCCTGGGCGACGCCGGCCCCCTGGCCGGCGTGAACCACCTGGCCGGCATCAACCACCTGGCCGGCATCAACCACCTGCCCGGTGCAAACCACCTGGGCAACGCGGGCCAGCTGGGAGATGTGGGCCAGACCGGACGGCTCGCCACCCCGGCCCCGCTGCCCTCGGTCGGCGCCGCCCATCCGGACCTCGCCACGGGCACTCACCTGCCAGGCGGAGTGGCCGACCAGGCGAGCGGGACGGTGCACGCACCGGCCGCGGTGGAGCGCGCGACCGTGAGCCCGCCACCGGCCGTGACCACGTCGGTCAGTCACCCGCCAACGTTGACCACGCCGGCCCTGACCACGCCGGGCGCCGGGGCGCCCCTGCACCTGGGCGGGCCCACCACGTTGCCGGGTGCCCAGTCGGTGAGCGCGGCGCGCGCACCGGGACCCGCCCACGCCGAGGTGGTCATCGGCGCCGGCGGCGTGGAGATCCGCAGCCAGACGGCAGCTCCGACCCAGGCGACGGCATTGGGCTCGACCGGAGCCGGAGCCGGAGGTCGGGTCGCTGGTGCCACGCCGCCGAGCCAGCCGACGGTCAGCCAGCTCATGAACGACGTCCTCGACCTGCTGGCCACGCCGCCGCACACCGGGGACCGGTCCGGCGCAGGCCTCGGCGCGGGAACAACCTCCGTCCCGGACGGGGTGAGCGCGAAGGTCGTCGATCCCTCGCTGGCCGGCGAGCGTGGCCCGCAGCCCGGACTCGACACCGCCGGTATGCCGGGGGCCCGGGCCGGCTCCGAAGCGGCGGTTCGGACCGATCCGGCATTCGCCGGGCACGCCCCCATCCCGCTTTCGGTGCGCCCCGACCAGCTCGGGGGAACAGGGGGACCCGGCCTTGGCGGTGTGTTCGATGATCTGGCGCACAGCGTCGCGGCCGTGCAGAGCGCCCGGGAGCACCTCGGGTCCGTCCAGGACACCGTTCGCCTCGGCAGCGGCTCCAACCCGGCGGCGGACGCGCTACGGGTGGCCCGGGCCGACCGCGACCTGCGCATCGCCGAGTCGATGCACCAGCGCACCATCGACAACCTGCAGGCCAACGGGATACCCGACCCGATCAGAGCCGCCGGCGAGCACGCCTGGGAGCAGTTCCGGATCGCCGAGGTTCGTCTCGGCGAGGCCGCCGCCGAACACCAGCAGGTGAACCCGGGTGCAGCCATGGGCCCGTTCGGCGAGGGCGCATCGGCGGCGGTCAAGGGCAAGGCGACGATGACCCCTGCCCAGCTGGCAGCCGACGGCCGGCTGCACGAAGCCCTCGCCGGATTCGCCGCCGCCGAGGACAGGCTGCACAACCTCGGCCTCGACCCACGCCAGCTGCGCGCCGCCGACGACGAGGCCCTGCGACTCTCCCTGATCGAGCGGCCCCGCCTGCTCGGCGGAACCCAGCTGACCGGACTGACCGGACCCTTCGGTCACCTCGAGATCGACCCGGGCGGCCGACTCGCGACAGTGCAGCGACCGCAGGGCCCACCGGAGAACTTCACCTACCGGCCGGAAAACGGTGGTCATCGGCTTACCAGCCAGGATGGTTCCTGGCAGCAGTTTGATGTGAGCGGTCAGCTGACCGGTCTGCATATGCCGGTGCGGGATGTTTCTGGTGGTGCGGGTGGCCGGTTGGAGGTGGACCTCAATACGAACACGGCGACGTTGCATCGTCCGGTGGGTCAGCCGGAGACTTTCACTCATGCCTGGCAGGGCGGTGGTCATCGGCTTACCAGCCAGGATGGCAGCGGTTCCTGGCGGCATTTCGATGTGAACGGTCAGCTGACCGGCCTGGACATGCCGGTGCGGGATATCATCGGCGCGCCGGGTGGCCGGCTGGAGATCGACGTCAACGCCGGTACGGCGACGTTGCATCGTCCGGTGGGTCAGCCGGAGACTTTCACTCATGCCTGGCAGGGCGGTGGTCATCGGCTTAC
>NZ_JALKFW010000207.1:101110-101504 GCF_023243055.1 Frankia sp. AgPm24
CAGCCAGGATGGCAGCGGTTCCTGGCAGCATTTTGCCGCCGACGGTCAGCTGACCGGTCTGGGTGTGCCGGTACGGGATGTTTCTGGCGGGGCCGGTGGCCGCCTCGAGGTCGATGTCAGTGCCGGTACGGCGACGTTGCAGCGGCCGGTTCCGCATGCGCCGGAGACCTTCACCCACGCCTGGAACAACAACAGCCATCTGCTGACCAGCCGGGACGGGAGTGGTTCGTGGCAACGGTTCGATCAGAACGGTAACCTGATCGGCCTGGAAATGCCGGTGCGGGACATCACCGGGGCGCCGGGTGGTCGGCTGGACATCGATGTCAGTGCCGGTACGGCGACGTTGCAGCGGCCGGTTCCGCATGCGCCGGAGACCTTCACCCACGCCTGGAAC
>NZ_JALKFW010000207.1:101604-121499 GCF_023243055.1 Frankia sp. AgPm24
TGATCGGCCTGGAAATGCCGGTGCGGGACATCACCGGGGCGCCGGGTGGTCGGCTGGACATCGATGTCAGTGCCGGTGCCGCGGCGTTGCGCCCGCCGCACGGGCCGCCCGTGCAGTTCACCCACACCTGGAACAACGGTCTGCACGAGCTCACCGATCTCGCCGGCACGGCCATGCACCGCTACGACCCGCAGGGTGCCCTGGTCGGACGGCGGCTGGATGCCACGAACGTCCACGGCACGGCGGACGGGACGGTCGAGATCAATCTCACCGCCGGCACCGGCACCCACCTGGACGCCGGTGGCCTGCGCCGGGCCTGGACGACGCTGCAGGTCCACGCGAACGGCGACGTCCGGCTCGGCAACGCGGCGGGTGACTGGCAGCGCCACGCCTCCGACGGCCGCATCGTCGAGGAACTCGTCGCCCCGCGTGACGGGCATGGCAACCTCGGCCCGGCGCGGATCCACGCCCAGCGCGACGCCATGGGCAACACGGTGCTGCAGCTGGAACACGGCGGTGCCCCGGTGCCCCACACCCGGGTCACCCAGGACGGCGCCGGCTACCGCGTCACCAACACGGGCCCGACGGCGCACCGCAACGACCACCTGGTGTACGGCCCGGACGGGGCGGCGCGCGCCGAGCAGATCACCTACCTGGGCCGCAAGGGCGCCGGGGCCGGCACCTACCTGCAGGTCGACCACACCGCGCGCACCTGGACCTGGACGGACGCCCACGGCACCCCGCGCACCGGCAACGCACAGGCGGCCCCGCGGGGCGCGGGGCCGGCCGGGGCGGCCGGCACGGTACAACGGCAGCGGCACCGTGACGGTGAAGGCCAACGGCGATCTCCAGCTCATCGGGGCGGACAAGCGGGCGTTCTACTCGCGTGAGCACCTCGGCACCGGCCCCGGCCCCGGCCACGGGGGGGCGCATCCCGTTCTGGAGGTCTTCCGCGCCGACAACGGCAGCCGCTACTGGCACCAGTGGACCGGCGGCGCCGACGGCCAGCTCGGTGCGCATGCCGGGCGGGGAACCCGCAGCTTCAGCGACCTCCCGGAGGGCCGCCTGTGGTCCGACCAGCAGCACAGCCCGGTGTGGAACAGCACGGTGCGGGAGTACCGCACCGCTGCTGACGGCGGGGCCGTCCGGGCCGAGGTGCAGCCGGACGGCTCCTGGAACTGGTACCGCTTCAACAAGGACGGCCAGCTCACCCTGCACGGCACCCGGGACTTCCTGGGCGGGGGCCGTGGCTGGCAGGACATCCCCACGACCGGGGGTCCGGCCGCGCAGCGCTACTGGTCGGCGTTCAACTGGTTCCCCAAGGCGCTGCACTACCGCGAGCACACCGTCAGCCCGAGCCCCGGCGGCGGCTACCGGGTGGGCGACGCCTACAAGGAGTTCTCCCCCCAGATCAAGGACACCGGCACCCGGGACGTCCTGGCGAACAACCACACCCTGCAGACCGTGCGCTGGGCCGAGCAGCGACCGCCGCAGTTCCTCTGGAACAGCGTGGGATCGGTTGACTTCCGCACCTCGGGCCTCAACCGCGGTGACAGCCGCTACCAGGTGTTCCGCTGGACCGAGCAGGACCCCGCCGGTACCCGGGTGGCCTCCGGCGTCCGGGCGGTCACCCCGGACGGGTCGTTCGCCGACTTCACCCGGGACGGCCTGTTCGTCCGCGGGGCGATCAAGCTGGAGAACGGGAACACGATCGAGATCGGCCGGGACGCGACCGGCAAGTGGGCCTCTCTGACCGGCAACCTGCCGGCCGCCCAGCCCCGCACGCTGCCCTGGCGGGAGATCAACTCGGCGAAGCAGACCGTCGCCGAGGGCACCCGCCACTTCCTCGATGGCGGCCGGCACTGGGTCGACGTCGTGCCCAACCAGGGCGGCGGCCTGCCGCACGCCGTCCGCTACACCGGCGCGAACGGCAACGTCACGCACGTCGTGCATCCCAACAACCGGCCCGCCTTCAACCCGAACCAGCCACATCCGAACGCGTTCAACCCCGCGATCGGTGGCGAGACGATCACGCGGAACACGATGGGCCAGATCGTCGCCCGCCAGGAGCAGTGGTGGCCCGGCCAGGCCCACACCGGCGCCGGGCCGGCCCCGGCACACACCCTCGTCACCGCCTCGGGCGACCCGCACTCCGGCGCCTGGCGCTGGACGGACAACGCCGGCGGCCAGGGAACCCGCATCAGCGGCCGCAACGACCGCTGGACCGGTGCCTGGGACGACTCCTACCACGACTTCCAGAACATCGGCGGCACCAACCAGCTCGTCCATGACCTGCGGGCCCTGGACAAGGGCCGGGGTCTGTACGCGGGCCGGCAGCCCAACGGGACCTGGCATGCGGAGATCCGCGACGCCGGGGGAAACCCGGTCGCGAACACCGCGGCGACCCGGGAGTTCTGGCACAACCGCGGCTGGCAGAACCGGCCTCCGGCGGGCAGCACCCAGGTTCCCTGGCGGGATGTGAACGGGGCGGGCAACATCATGCGCGAGCTGGCCGACGGCCGGGTCCGCATCTACGACACCCCGCGCACACCGGCCCAGGACATCGGCCACGGCACCTGGAAGGAGTACGACCAGGGCGGTGTCTTCCGGGAGCGGGTGGACAGGGGGAACGGGATCTACCGGGAGACCGAGAGCTTCCACAAGCAGTGGCGCGAGACCGATGTGAACGGCCGGTTGCTGCGTTTCCGCTCTTTGTCCGGCACGGTCTGGGAACGCGGTCCGCTGCGCTGGTCGATCCAGCACACGAACTACACCCTGGTCGGCCGCGAGTTCGAGTACCGGGGCCTGGCCAACGAGTTCCGCGGCAAGAACCGGATGTGGCGCGAGTCCAACCGGCTGCAGTACCGCGCGATCAACGGCCTGGTCGGTGACTTCCGGCCGTCCTGGTCGCGCACGCTGCAGAAGGCCGCGCTCGACTTCACCCAGGAGTTCGTCACCGACTTCACCGTGCAGGTACTGGTGGCCCTCGCCTTCAACAACGGCAACCTCAACCCGCAGGACTGGTACCGGGCGCTCGTGGGTGCCGGCGTGTCCAGCGGAATCAAGACCGGTAACAGTGTCCTGCACGACCAGCCGGTCTTCGGCCTCAAGGGCATCAAGGACGGCCTCGCCAACCTCGACGGCGGTAAGGACCTCAACCGCAATCCCTACAACCATGACAAGCACTGGGACAACGAATGGGCGGGCACGGAGAACCCGCCCCGGTGGCGGCAGGCCAGCTACGACTATCTGCAGGGCACCCTGGGGGTGGGTTTTGTCGCCTCGTTCGTGGCCAACGCCGTCAACGCCGCCGTGTTCGGCCTGCCGGGCGACTACGTCCCGCTGCACGGTGGCACGGCCGCGCTCGCCGGTGCCTGGGGTGGCGCCGGCTCGCTGATCTCCGGGGCGGCGTTCGGCAGCCTGCGGACCTTCGGCCATCTGCTCGGCTCCGGGCGCTACTTCCACCGCGGCGGCATGCCCGACATCGGCCTGCAGTTCGTCGAGCGGTTCGTCGAGCGGACGATCGGCACCGCCCTGGTGCTCAAGGCGGCGAACCTGCGCCCACAGGACAACATCACCACGCCGGATCCCGTCCAGATCAAAATCGTCCTACCGTCGACCACCGTGGTCTCTCCGTACACGGCCTTTGCTCCCGTGCCACCGCCGGCCAGTTTTGGCGGGGCCGGCTGAGCCGGCAGGCACGGTGCGAGGGACGGGAACGGCGGGCGGCCATGAGTGAATGTCGTGAAGGGGAGAGTGGATGCGCAGGATCCGGGGCGCTCGGCGGGCCGGCATGGCGCAGGCGGGCAGCGGTCCGGCCGGGCCCGGCTCGTCGGACCCGGCACCGCTGACACCGGCCTGGGACGCGTTGCTCGTCCCGAACGGATCGGATCGCTCCGACGAGGCCGCCGTGTGGGATCAGCCCGGTCAGCCCGTCGAAGGGGACCAACCGGGCGGGTGGAACGGCCCGGACATGGTGGGCGGGCTGGACGGATCGGATCCGGCCGGTGGGCCGGCGGTGGGGATGGTGCGGGTCGGCGCGGGCGGGTTCGCGAGCATCGCCGCGGCGCTGCGCGCGGTGCCGGCGGGCGGGATGATCGTGATCGAAGCCGGGCGCTATGCGGAGCGTCTCGTGTTCGACCAGGAGGTCGCGCTCATCGCCGAGAGCGGTCCCGGAACGGTCTGGGTCCTGGGCGCCGGGCCGGTGCTCGTCCGGGCCCGGGTCACCCTGCGGGGGATCGGTCTGCTCGGCACCGACCCCGGCGAGGCCGTCCTGGTCATCGCCGACGGCGTGGCCAGCCTGCGCGAATGTGATCTCGTCGGCGGACGTGCCGAGGTCACCGCGGGCACGCTTGTGCTGCAGTCCTGCCGGTTGGCCGGGGCCGGCCTGGCCGGCCTGCACGTGCACGGCACGGGCGCGGCGACACTCGCGGGCTGCGTGATCGAGGGGGTGGACGGCGCCGGCATCGTCGCGGCCGGACAGGCCGTCGTCGACCTCACCGGCTCGCGGATCAGCCGGGTGAGCGGTTCGGGGGTGCGGCTGCGTTCCCGGGCGGCCCTGCGCGCGCGGGACTGCGAGATCGCACAGGTCGCCAGCAGCGGTCTGCTGATCGAGGAGGAAGCCACCGCCGATCTCACCAGCTGCCTGCTGTGGCACCCCGGCGGCGAGGGCGTACGAGTCCTCGGCCTCGCCAGCTCCCCCAACCCCGCCAACCCCAGCGATCACACCGACCCCGTTGACCGCCCCCATCGCGGCGACCCGGACGCCCAGGATGACCGGGGCGACCTGGATGACCGGGGCGACCTGGATGACCGGGGCGAATCCGACGACGCGGAGCTGTCCGGCAGCGCCCGCCTGTCGGCCTGCGAGATTCTCGGCGCCGGAACCGACGGGCTGCTGGTCGAGGGCGGCGCCGGGGTCACCCTCACCGACTGCCGGATCCGGCGCAGCGGCCAGGCCGGCGTGGTGCTGCTCGGCGGGGCGCAGGTGCGCCTGCGCGACTGCGAGGTCGACGCGGCCGGGACGAGCGGGCTGGTCGCCCGGGGCCACATCCGGCTGCGCGTCCACGGCGGGGCGGTACGGACCAGCACGTCCAACGGGGTGTTCCTGACCGAGGCGGCGCGGGCCGTGCTGACCGACCTCGTGGTCGAGGGCAGCGGCTACAGCAACGTCCACATCGGCGAGCAGGCGCAGGCGGAGCTGGTCGGCGGCCGGCTGCGGGCCACCCCCGAGCATGGCCTGCACCTCGCCGGGGCAGCCCACGCGCGGATCTCGGCGCTCGTGATCGAGGACAGCGCCATGGCCGGCATCCAGGTGGAGGGCCCGGCCTCGCTGCAGGCCGAAGATGCCACCCTCAACCGCAACGCCACCGGCCTCGCCCTCGCCGGCGGCGCCACCGTGCACGGCGCGGACTGCCGGATCACCGATGCCGTCGGGGTCGGCGTCCAGATCGAGGCGGACGCCGACGTGAGCCTGCGGGGCTGTCGGATCGAACGTAGCGGGACGGCCGGGGTGGTGCTGGCCCGCGACGCCCGGGCCACCCTGACCGACTGCGAGATCACCGATGCCGGCGGCTCGGCGCTGGTGGTCTGGACCGGCGCCGCGCCACAGGTCCGGGGGACCAGACTGCGTCGTGCGGCGAAGAACGCCCTGTTCGTCGGCGATGGCGGCGCCGGGACCTATACCGACTGTGACCTTGCCGGCTCCGCGTTTCCGGCCGTGCACGTGGGGACGGACGCCCGCCCGACGCTGACCGGGTGCCGGATCCTCGACTGTGAGACGGATCTGAGCCTCGCAGACGGCGCCGAGCCGACGTTCGAGCGCTGCGAGTCCCGCGGCGTGCGCGATCCCCGGCTGCCCAGTGCCCCCTCCGGCACCGGCCCGGACGGCTCGCCGGCCCGCGCGCACGCGGTGGGCGGTCTTGTCGGCGCGGACGGGGTGGGCGCCGGCCCCGGCGGCGCGGGTCACGGGGCAGCCCACGGGGCCGGTTCCGACGAGGACGAGCCGCCGGCGGAGAGCCTGGAGGACCTGCTCGGCGAGCTGGCCGGCCTGGTCGGCCTGGACCGGGTCAAACAGGACGTCGGCGCCCAGGTCAAGCTGATGCGGATGGTGCGCCGCCGGCAGGAGGCCGGGCTGCCCGCACCGCCGCTGAGCCGGCATCTGGTGTTCGCGGGCAACCCGGGAACCGGGAAGACGACGGTCGCCCGCCTCTACGGCCGCCTGCTCGCGGCGCTCGGCGTGCTCGAACGCGGCCATCTCGTCGAGGCGGACCGCTCGGCGATGGTGGGCGAGTACGTCGGCCACACCGGGCCGAAGACCCAGGCGGTCTTTCGCCGGGCGCTCGGTGGTGTGCTCTTCATCGATGAGGCCTACTCGCTCGTCCCGGCGCACCAGGGCAACGACTTCGGCCAGGAGGCGATCGCCACCCTGGTGAAGCTCATGGAGGATCACCGCGACCGGGTCGTGGTGATCGTGGCCGGCTACCCGGCGGAGATGAGCCGGTTCGTCGCCTCCAACCCGGGTCTCGCCTCCCGCTTCTCCCGGGTCATCAACTTCGAGGACTACACCGCCGGAGAACTCACTCAGATCGTTGCCACGCAGAGCCGCCAGCACCAGTACGAGCTGCCCGATCCCACCGTCGCGGCCCTGGACGCCTATTTCACGGCGCTTCCCCGCGGACGTGGTTTCGGTAACGGCCGGGTGGCCCGGCAGCTGTTCCAGTGGATGACCGAAAACCAGGCCCAGCGGGTTGCCGAGCTCGACACGCCGACGACGGACGACCTGCTCCGACTCGACCCCGCCGATCTCCCGACAACCGGCACGGACGACTGATCGGCAACGGCGCCGACCATATCCGTCCGGCAACGTCCAAATGAACGGAAAACGGCCGGACGGTGTGCAGAAGACAAACCATCGGGGCTGATTGTTTCCGCAACTGGATAAATCTCGGCAATGGGATATTCTTCCGCTGTGTCGCGGGTCGGGCACGTTGCGCGCTGATTGTCCCGTTTCGGTGAGGGGGTCTGCGGATGGCCGACCCGACCATCGCCTCCCGCCGGCCGGACGAGGGCCCGGCCGCCGACTTTGTTCGGCTGCTGTTCGACGAATGCGCTGCTGACCTGCTGCGCCACGTCCGCCGGATCGGCCCTGACGATGCCGGTCGAGCCGAGGACCTGGTGCAGGAGACGTTTCTGCGTGCGTGGCGGCACCGCGAGGATCTCGCCGGGCACGGCAACGCCCGTGCCTGGCTGTTCCGGGTCGCACGCAACCTCGCCGTCGACTGGCACCGCCGGCAGTCGGCGCGACCCGGCGAACGCGCCCTGCTGCCCGACGACGAGGCACGCCTGGCCGACTCGCCGGCGGCCGATGCGCTGGGCGCCGTGCTGCTGCGCGTCGATCTGGTCCAGGCCCTGCTCGCGCTGTCCGCCGCGCACCGCGAGACCCTTGTCCACCTGCACTGTCTCGACCGCACCCAGCTGGAGACCGCCGGCCTGCTCGGCGTGCCGCTGGGTACGGTCAAGTCCCGCCGGCACGTCGCCGTGCGGGAGATGCGCATCCAGCTCGTCCAGCGCGGCCTGGGCGGGATCGACGGCGGCTGACCGGCAGCCGGTCTGTTGCGGCCGGTCTGACCTGCGGTTCGCGCAAGGTGCGGTCGCACCGAGGGCAACGGGGACGAAACCCACGGGCCATACGGTGGCAGGGCGCAGATCCGAGCGACCGTGCGGCTGGCCGAGCTCGCCGCCAGGATGGAGGTTGTGACCGTGAGCAGTGCCCGGCCCGTCCAGGTCCCCCAGGTCCGGCCCGCCTCCACCCGGCCCGTGCCGCCGCTGCCAGCCGAGTTCGGGATCTTCTTGGTCGACGCGGAACGACCGGACGGGCTGGATGTTCCCAGCCTCGTCACGTTCTACCGCCAGTACGGGTTCGTGCTGCTGCGCGGTCTGCTGCTGGTGGATCTCGTCGACCGGATCGAGGCCGAATGCACCCGGGCGCAGCGCGCGGTGCTCGAGGGCACGGTGCCCGAGCGGTACGGCTCCACCCAGTATCTGGACGCGCGCTTCGTCGAGGCGGCGGCTCCGGACGGCAGTCCGGCGGGGTCAGCCGGCGGTCCGGCGGGGTCAGAGCCGTACGTGAACTACGTCGAGCACGTCGAGGAGCTCTCGCCCGCCGTGCGCACGGCTGCATCACATCCGCTGCTGGTCACAGCCCTGCGCGCCCTGCTCGACGGCGAGATCTGGACCCTCGGCGACGCCGGCTCCGGCGTGATCTACCAGGACGCCCGGCCGGGCCGCGAATCCGGCTACACCCGGATCGGCTGGCACTCCGACTGGCAGGCCATGCCGAGCCTGGACGTCTGGCCCGGCGCCGCCTTCACCATCCACGTGGACGAGACCAGCCCCGCCAACGGCTTCCTGCGGGTCGTCCCGGGCTCGCACCGCTGGGCGACCCCGCCGCCCTACCGCAACATCAACAACGCCCCGGTGCCCGCGGACGCCCGCCCCGCCGGCGGCCACACCGACACCCCCCCGCCGTTCCCGATGCCGCTGGGTTTCGAGAAGGTCCCCGGGGAGATGGCGCTGTACGCCGACCGCGGCGACGTCCTGCTGCACGACGCCTACCTGTGGCACGCCGCCGCCCGCGCCACCGACGACACCACGATCCGCCGCCACGTCCGCGCCGGTTACTACGCCGGTGACCGCGCCAGCTACCGCGAGCAGTTCGTCAAGAACGCCGCCCGCTAGCCCGCCCCCGGGCGATCAGGTTACCGCCATGGCCCGCTCGGTTCCCCGCGACAGCCACCATCAATCCCGGCTCGAAACCTGGCTCGGAGCGGGCCTTTCCGCCCTCCGGACCGCACGCGGCCCGCGGCCCACGATGACACGGTTGTCCGCCCGTCCACGTCGACGATCCGAAACTTGTTTCTTCTGGCCGTGCTGGTATCAGCTCCTTGGGTGTTCTACGGCTGGCCGGGCCCTCGCGGGTCGGACGGTATGAACACGATGCTTGCTCTGATCGTGTGCGCCGTGGTAATGCTCGGCGCCCTGGATTGGTATCTGTGGCGGATACGGCGAAACGAGCGGCTGGTCGCCGACGAGGGAGTGGTCTCCTACACCGACTGGCGCGTCCGGACGAGCCGCATCGGCTGTGGCGAGGTGAGCCGGGTCAGCATGGTGAAGGTACGACCCACAAGAATGTCGTCGCAGATCAGCGAACGGCTCGTGGTCGAGAGTTCCTCGCCGGTTCCGCCGGTGGACCTCGATACGACGGTGTGGAACCGAGACGAGGTCATGCGACTTTTCGACCGCATCGATGTGCCGTTTCGCACCGTGGACGGTGTGCGCCACCTTCGTGAGCTGCTGACGATGTTTCCCCGACCGAAGTGGAGGCGGACGTGTCCCACCCGGTCGATCTCGTCATCGCGCCGGCGGCGGCGAGGATCGCGCGGCGGCGGGTCCTGGTGATCGTGGCTGTTTTCGGCGGTGCGCTGCATGCGGGGAGTGCGCTCTCCGCGCTGGCGGTGGTGATGAGTGCCGCGATCCTGGTCCAGTACCTGGCCATCCCGGTGGTGTGTGTCTGGGCGTTTCGGGCCTGGCTCCGCGAACGACGGGAGATGGTGGCCCTTCGTGGCGGGCGGCTTGTGCTCGGGCGTTCTCCCGGGCGGGTGGTGAGCGTTCCGGTCGGCGATCTCCGTCGGATCGCGTACGTACGTACGTACGTACGTGCGCGTGCGCCAGCCGCGGTCGTCCGACTATCCGCTCCTGATATTCGAGCGGTACCGCGGCGCCCGGTTCGCGGCGACACCCGTGGAGCGCTGGGAACCGGGCCCGCTCGAAGAACTACTCGACCGCACGGGCCCGGGACAGCGCACCTACCGGGTGGACAGGGACGTGTTCAGGCGGGTGTCGCGACCAGATCCCGCACCGCCGCGGCCACCTCGACCGGGCGGTCCTCGGGCAGCAGGTGTCCGCCGTCGAGGACGATCGTGCGCAGCCGGGGGGCCCACGACTTCCAGGCAGCCTCGAAATCGAACGGCGGGGGAGCGCCACCCAGGCCGTTTCCGATGGCGACGACCGGCATCTGAAGCTGCCGCTCGTGTGCCCGGTCGGCCTGGTCGTGCAGACCGTCGACGAACGCCCCCGACCGGTAGTCGGCGCAGACGGCCGCGATCGCCTCCGGTGACCGGGCGGCGGCCAGATAGGCGGCACGCACCGGCGTGGGAATCGCCTCGGGCTCGGTGGCCCAGGTGTCAAGGAAATAGCCGAAGTACCGGTCCGGGTCGGCGCCGATGAGCTGCTCCGGGAACGGGGCCGGATGCGCCATCAGGTGCAGGTGGAAAAGAAAGGCATCCGCCTGGTAGCTCAGCCCGGTCCACAGGTCACCATAGGGAATGACGCCGAGAACGGCGAGGTGACTGACATGCTCCGGCTGATCCAGGCCGGCGCGAAAGGCGACACCGGCACCGCGGTCGTGACCGACGACAGCGAAACGCTCATGGCCGAGCCGGCGCATCAGCTCGACCACATCGGCGGCCATTGTCCGTTTGCTGTAGACGGAGTGTTCGAGGTCGTCCGCGGGTTTGTCGCTCGCTCCGTAGCCACGCAGGTCAGGGCAGACCACCAGATGGTCGGTGGCGAGGTCGGCGGCGACATGTCGCCAGGCCAGGTGGGTCTGCGGAAATCCGTGCAAAAGGACGACCGGACTGCCGGCGCCGCCGACGGCGACCTGGAGGGTCACCTCCCCCACCGGAACGCGGGTGTAGTCGAATCCGGGAATGGTTATGCTCATGGCTTCCTCGGGACGCAGATGTGGTCTGGCTGTAATCTCCCGCGGATGCGGGAAGATGTCTGGATACCGTGGCGCCCAATGTCAGAGCCTTTCATCCCGGTGGCCGGGTGTTCGGGATCGCCGTCTCGGCGTGTCGCCCGGAAGGGTGATCGGCTCCGGCGCGCGCCGGATTGTCGGCCGGTGTCGACGCGCGTGGCTGGGCGCGCGACACGGATGTTGCTCGAATGTTGCGCGGTGCCGGCCGGTCCGTGATCAGTGCCCGCCCAGGTCGTCGGCGCTGGTGGACAGGGGTCGGTCGGGGTTGGCGCTAGGGGTACCTCGACGCTAATCTTCACTATCGGTTAGATCGGCCACCATCGGCCGGACCGGTGAACAGGCGTCTTCGGGGCGCCTTTCGGGTGACTTCCCGTTCCGGTGATTCCGGCCTGCTGGCCCGTGTCATGGGCATATTTCGGGGCATCGAGAAGGAGCCTTTCCATGAGTTCAGAAACGGCCCGACCGGCTGGTGGGCGCAGTTTTGTCACCAGCCTTGACACGGGCCGGCTGCACTGGGACCGGCTGGCCCCGTTCCCGACCGAGGAGCCCGACGTCGAGCAGCGCGCCGACCAGCTGGTCGACGAGCTCGGCACGTTCGTCGAGGACCGGGTCGATCCGGAGGAGACCGACCGGACCGCCGCCCTGCCCGAGGGCTTCATCGAGGAGCTACGGGAACGCGGCTATCTGTCGTTGCGCCAGGATCCGGCCGTCGGCGGTCACGGCCTGTCGGCCTACGGCGCCCTGCGCGCCGTCGCCCGCGCGGCGACCTGGTCGGCGCCGGTCGGGCAGCTGCTCGGAGTGCAGAACGGGGTCGCTCCCCTGGAACTTGCCCGGTTCCTGCCCGCCGGGTCGGTGCGGGACCTGTTGGAGGACCACATCGCGCGGCGCACGATCGCGGGCTGGGCGGACACGGAGCCGACCGGCCAGAACAACAGCCGGCCGGGTCTGACCGGCACCCTGACCGAGGACGGCACCGCGTACCTGCTGCGCGGCCAGAAGATCTTCATTGGCAGCGGCAACATCGCCGAGCTGCTGGCGGTGACCGGTCTGCAGGTCGCCGACGGCGAGTCGCGCATCGCCGTCTTCTTCGCGGACACCCGCCAGCCCGGGTTCAGCGCCCACGCGCACGAGTTCGTCGGCGCCAAGGGACTGCCGGTCGGCGCCCTCACCTTCGACGACGTCCGGGTGCCCAGGGAGCACGTCCTGGTGGTGGGGGAGGAGAACCCGCAGGCCGCGCCGCAGACCCGGGCCATGGGCATCGTCGGACGGATCTACAGCACCTCGGGTCCGGCGCTCGCCATCGCCCGCCTGTGCCTGGGGTGGTCCGAGGACTTCGTGTCCCGGCGCCTCATCGATGGGCGTGGCCTGGCCGAGTACGACCTGATCCAGCGTCTGCTGGCCACCTCGTTCGCCGACGTCTTCGCGATGGACAGCGCCCTGCGCTGGGCCCTGATCGGACCTGGCCTGGCCGACCGGTGGTTCGAGCTGGTCCTGGCCATGAACGGTTCGCGGGCCGCGAACTGGCGGGTGGTGGACCAGACCGTGTCGCTGCTCGGTGGTGAGGGTATCGAGACGGCGCGCAGCAAGCAGCGTCGAGGTGCCCGGCCGCTGCCGGTGGAGCGGTTCTTCCGCGATGCCCGCCTCATCCGGACCATCGGCAACGTCGACTTCCAGGTCGACAACGTGACGGCCCGGCAGTACCTGGCCCGCTTCTACGGGCCTGGCGCGCCGCAGCTCGACCTGCGCCCGGGTGCGGACGGTCGCGAGGTCACCGAGCCGGCCGACCTCTCCCCGGCCAACGTGGAGCATCGTGGGGCGCTCGACGAGCAGCTGCGGTGGTTCGCCGAGACCAGCCGGGACCTTGTCCGGCGTCATCCCGACCCACGCGAGCTCGCCGCCCAGGAGCAGTCGCTGGCGCTGCTCAACCGGCTCGCGGGCGAGCTGTTCACCGCGGGTGCGACGCTCGCCCGGGCAAGCCAGCTGGCCAGCGACGACGGCGGGGCCAGCCAGGGGCTCGCCGACATCTACCTGACGGAGGCCCTGCGGCGGGTCGACGACCTGCGTCGGCGGCTGCGGCCCGCGATCAGCGAACCGGACTACGCGAAGATCAGCCGGGACTTCCTCGCGCCGGATGCCCTCGGCTCCCTGACGCGGAGCTGATCCGAGCCGGGTGCGGTCCGGGCACGTGACCGCACCCGGCGATCCCGGCCTCACCCGCATGCGGACGGCCCCGGGCTCACCCGTGGTCGGACAGTCGCCGCTCCGGCTCGACCAGGGAGCGCAGGCAGGGCTCGACCAGCTCGATCAGCCGCTCGGTGGGTGCCTGGACGATGTCGTCGAGCTTCAGCAGGTGCCGGGTGACCATCAGGCCGACCAGCATCGTGCAGATGAGGCTCGACCGAAGCCCGGCATCCTCCCCGTCCAGTACGCCGCTGATCTTGGTGGCGCCGTCGTCGAGGAAGGCGCAGCGGGCGGCGTGCGCCGCCTGCTGGTGGGTCAGCATCGAGCGCAGCGTCGCCAGCAGCGCGTCCGGTTCCTTGTCGAGCTGGGTCAGCATGTATTCGAGTACCCGTGCGCTCAGCTCGGCGCGGGGGCCGGGCAGCGCCTCCGCCAGGTCGAAATCGATCTCGGAAGCGGCCTCGAACAGCGCTTCCTTGTTGCCGAAGTGCTGGATGACCAGCGCCGGGTCGACTCCAGCTTCGCGGCCGATCGCGCGGATCGTCGTGCGCTGGTAACCACTCTCGCGAAACAGCGACCGAGCGGCGTCGAGGATCGCCGCGTGGGTGACGAGGCGACGTTCGGAGCGGCGGGCGGTCGGCGTGTTGGACGTCACAGTGACCCTCACTCAACGACTGTTGACCCATTTTTTGCGATCACCCTAAGATACGCGAGTCAACGGCTGTTGAGTGAATTTCGGAGAGGGTGCCACGATGGCAGAACTGACCCGCGCACCCAGCGGTGCGACCGCGGGCCCCGGTGCGCACAAGTGGATCGTGCTGGGCCTCGTGTCCATCGGGCAGCTCATGGTCGTCCTCGACGTCACGATCATGAATGTGGCGTTGCCGAGTATCCAGCAGGCCCTTGGTTTCGCCAGCGGCAACGACCTGCAGTGGGTGCTCAACGCCTACGCGCTCACCTTCGGTGGGCTGCTGCTGCTCGGCGGCCGGGTCGCCGACCGTTACGGTCGGCGGCGGGTCTTTCTCGTCGGTCTGGCGGTTCTGGGGATAGCCAGCGCCGTCGGTGGCCTGGCCGAATCGCCCGGTCTGCTGATCGGGGCACGAGCGGTGCAGGGGGTCGGCGGTGCGCTCATGTCGCCCGCCGCGCTGAGCCTGCTCACCGTCGCCTTCCCGGAAGGGGAGGAGCGCAACCGGGCCCTGGGTATCTGGGCGACGGTGGCCGGCGGCGGCGGTGCGCTCGGTCTCGTGCTCGGTGGGGTTCTGACCGACGGGCTGTCCTGGCGCTGGGTCCTGCTGATCAACGTGCCGGTGACGGCGCTGGTCATCCTGATCACGCCGCTGTTCGTCGCCGAGAGCCGGGACGAGTCCGCCGGCAGTCTGGACGCGCTCGGCGCGGTGACCGTCACGCTCGGGCTCGGCGCGCTGGTGTACGCGCTGGTCCGGGCGAACACGGTGGGCTGGCTGACCTTCGAGATCATCGGCCTGCTGGTGCTGGCGGCGGTACTGCTGGCGACGTTCGTCGTGCTGCAGACCAGGGTGCGCAATCCCATGCTCCCGCTGCGGATCTTCCGGTCCGGCAGTGTGCTGGGCGCGGACATCGGCATGCTCGTGGTGTCGGCCGGCATCGTGGCGATCCTGTTCTTCATCACGCTCTACCAGCAGCAGGTGCACGGCTGGTCGGCGATCCGCACGGGCTTCTCCTTCCTGTCGCTGTCGGCCGCGGTCGGCACCATGGCCCAGCTCGCGCCCCGCCTGATGGACCGGTTCGGTCTGCGCCCGGTGGTGCTCGTCGGCCTGCTGTTCTGCGTCGTGGGAATCCTGCTGTTCGTCCGGATCTCGCCCACCGGTAGCTACGTGTCCGATGTGCTGCCCGGTCTGATCGTGTTCGGTGCGGGTCTCGGGCTGACCTTCGTCAGCCTGACCGCGGCCGGGATCGCCGGCATCCCCGAGGAGGACACCGGCGTCGCGTCCGCGCTGGTCAACGCCGCGCAGCAGGTCGGCAGCGCGCTGGGCCTGGCCATTCTGATCGCGGTGGCCAACGCCCGGGTCGACGCGCTGGACCCGTCCCCGACCGACCCCGCCGCCGTCGCCTCGGCGACCACCAGCGGGTGGAGCTGGGCGTTCGTGGTCGGTGCGGCGGTGATCGTGGCCGGAGCCGTCGTCTGCGCGCTGACCATGGGTGGGCGCGCACCCGGCCAGCACGAGGAGGGTGCCGAGCCGGGCCAGCGTGGCGACGCCGTGGCGAAGCCGGTGAAGACGCCCATCCAGGCCTGAGCGGGCAGGGGCTACCGGCCCGCCGAGACCTGCCCGGCCCTGTCCCGCCGGGCAACCTCGCCCCGGACGATCGGTAGCACGTGCCGGCCGATGTCCACCGTGTCGGTCAGCAGGTCGTAACCACGCAGCGAGATGACGTCCACCCCGAGATCGCAGTAGTCGAGCAGCGCCTCGGCGACGGTCTCGGGCGTACCGACCAGGGCGTTGGAGTTACCCGCCCCACCGGTCGCGGCCGCGGTCGCCGTCCACAACGCGCGATCGAAACGCTCGCCCTGTTCGGCGATGGCGAGCAGCCGCTGGGTACCGGTGTTCTCCGCGGTGCCGGCGAAGTAGCGGCCGATCAGCGCCGGGCTCGCCTGCCGGCGCCTGAGAATCGTGTCCAGGACGCGGTGGGCCTTCTCCCAGGCCTGCTCCTCGGTCGGCGCGATGATCGGGCGGAACGACACCTGGATCTTCGGCTGATCGGTGCGTCCGGAGGCGTGGACCGCGGCCCGCACCGAGGCGATCTGCTCGGCGGTCTGCTCGAGCGGCTCGCCCCACAGGCAGAAGATGTCCGCCTCGGCACCACCGGCCGCGTAGGCGGCCGGCGACGAGCCGCCGAAGGACACCGCCGGGCGCGGCTTCTGCACGGGAAGGATCTCGCTGCCGAAGTCGGCGAACCGGTAGAACTCGCCCTCGTGGTCGAACGGCTCGGTCGACGCCCAGGCACGTTTCACGATCTGGATGTACTCGCGGGTCCGGGCATAGCGCTGGTCCTTCGCCAGGAAATCGCCTTCCCGGGCCTGCTCGTGCGTGTTGCCGCCGGTGATGAAATGCACCGCGAGGCGACCCGCGCTGAGATTGTCGAGGGTGGCGAACGCCCGGGCGGCGAAGGTCGGATGGCAGACGTTGGGTCGGTGCGCCACCAGCACCTGGAGCCGCTCGGTGTGCGCGGCGATGTAGGCCGCGGCGTATCCCGGGTCGGGCGCCGCCGAGCTGTAGGCCGTCAGCACCCGATCCCAGCCGAACTCCTCGTGCGCGCGGGCGAGTCGCAGGGTGTACTCCGGGTCGAAACTGGGGCCCGAGCGGGCATTTGTCTCCGACGCGTCGTTGGTCATGGCGATGCCGAGGAACTCGACGGGCATGGGGGCTCCGTTCGGTGAGAACAAGGTGTTCAGGACTGGCCGCCAGGGCTGCCCGTGGCACCGTCCCGACGGGTCGCGGCCTGCGGGTCACGGGCCACGGGCCACGGCCTGCGGGCCACGGCTCGCGGTCCGGGCGCGATGGCATGTGGCACACGGACGCTACGGAGACCGACAGCCCCGGCACCACCCCTATCGGCCCTTGTCGCGTTCGGCGGTCCCGGTCGGCCGCACCGGTGTCGGCCGTGCTGTGCATGTCGATGCGGGCGGTTTGCCGGGATTCGGACGTTGTCAGGAAGTGGACACCGCGCGGCAGGTGGGGTGGTAATCGTTCGGTGATCGGCCGTTAATGCCGCAGGTAGGTGGCCTGAAAGTATTAGTTCGCAAACACTGGTGAAATATTGTGATCTCAAGCCCACCGTTTCGTTCGGCTTTGCCCTTCGATGCGCCATCGGGTGATACTCCTGCTGCGCTCGGATGGGTGATGGTGAGAGGGGCGGCGGTGCGTGGATTCATCGATGACCACCTGGTCGAGCGGCAGGATCAGCTCGAGTGCCTCACCGCGCAGCTGCAGGAGTGCGTGCGGGGATCCGGCGGGATGATCCATCTGGTCGGCCCGGTGGCGAGCGGCAAGACGGCGCTGGTCCGGTCGTTGGAGGAGCAGGCGCGCGAGGCCGGGGTGACGGTGCTGCGGGCGACTGGTTCCCGTGCCGAACGGCTCCTGCCGCTCGGCGTCATCGCGCAGCTGCTGGATGGCGCGGGCCTTGCTCCCGACGAGCTCGCCGCGGCCCAGGAGCTGATGGATGAGGGTTCCAGGGCAGCCTGGGCGGGCCTGGGGGTGAACGAGGTCGACGCGGGTTCGGCGTACGTGCTGCGTGGGTTGTGCGTCCAGTTGCTGGCCCGGGTGGAGAAGGGGCCGGTCGTCATCACGGTGGATGACGCGCACCTGGCCGACGCCGCCTCGTTGCAGTGCCTGTCGTATCTGGGTCGGCGGCTGCCGTCGGTGCCCATGCTCGTGCTGCTCGCGGAGAGTCCGCACATCCTGCCGCTGTGCCCCGCGCACTACGCCGAGCTCGCCGGTCCGCACGTACGGACGTTGCAGGTCGGACCGCTGTCGGTGGCTGGCACCGGGCAGCTGATGGCGCGGTTCGCGCTGCCGTCCTGGCTGGGCGCCGAGGAGGTACACGCCCGTACCGGTGGCAGCCCGCTGCTGCTGCACGCGTTGCTGCGGGCGCAGACGCAGGAACCGCCCGCCACCGCCGGCCTGTTCGGCTCGGAGGACGCGTTCGGCGAGGCGGTGCTGGGGCTGCTCTACCGCAGCGAGCCGCTGATGGCCCGGGGCGCGCGGGCCCTGGCGGTGCTGGGTGCCTCCGATGGGACGGCGCTGCTCGCGAACCTGCTGGAGGTCGATCCGCAGATCGCGGGCCGGGTCGTCACCCTGCTGCGGGCCGCGGGGTTGCTCGGCCCGGACGGATTCCGGGATCCGCGCACGCCCGCGGTGATCCTGGCCAACATGTCGCCGTCCGAACGGGCGGAGCTGCACGCCGAGGCCGCCCGCAGGATGCACTGCGGGGGCGCGCCGTCGGTGCGGGTGGCTCGACATCTGGTCGGGGCCGGGCCGATGGACGAGCCCTGGGTGCATCAGGCGCTGGTGGAGGCGGCCGGCGACGCGCTGGCGGCGGGCGACCACGATGAGGCGATCGACTGCCTGCGTACGGCCCGGGCCCGCCAGATCGGCGCGGACGAACGGGCCGTGGCCACCGCGCTGCTGGTCCGGGTGCTGTGGCGGACCCGGCCGATCGACGCCGCTCGCCACCTGCCGACACTGGTCGACGCGGCCCGCGCCGGGCATCTCGGGGGCCGGCACGCGGTCGTGGTCGCCAACCAGATGCTCTGGCACGGCGACGGCGACGGCGCGATCGAGCTGATCACCGCCGTCTGCGCCCGTGACACACTTGACCAGGAGGTGGCCCGCGGCGCGGTGATCACCCTGCTCGCCCAGGCCTACCTGTATCCGGGTCGGGCCGGCGACGCCGAGGTCCTGCTCGCCCAGCTGGCCCGGGAGCACGGCGCCGGCAACGGCCGGCTGCCCACCACCAGCTCCGACATCATCGCGGCGATGGGTACGGTGAGCTCGCACGGCGACGCGGTGGCGGCCGTGGAGCGGGTTCTGGCCGTCCACGGCCCGGGGTATGAGGCCGTCGGCACGTTGAGCCTGGTGCTCGCCACGATGATCTTCGCTGATCGGCTCGCCGCCGGCGGATCGTGGCGGGATCCGCTGGCCGGCACGCCGATGGGCGCCTTCGCCGCCCTGCTGTCGGCGATGCGGGCCGAAAGCCACCAGGCACGCGGTGAGCTGGCCGACGCCGAGCGGTGCGCGCGGGACGCGCTGGCCGCACTGCAGGCGCCCGGCTGGGGTGTGCTGGTCGGCGTCGTGGTCGCGATCGGGGTTCGGTGCGCCAGCGCGAACAACCGGTTCGACGCCGCCGAGGAGTTCCTCGCGATCCCGGTGCCCACGGCCGCCACCGACACGATCTGCGGGCTGGATCAGCTGCATGCCCGCGGCGCCTACTACCTCGCCCGCGGCCGGGCCCGCGCCGCGGTCAGCGACTTCCTCACCTGCCGTGACCGTTCCCTCGCCTGGCATCCGGCCAACAGCGGTGATGCCCCCTGGCGCACGGACCTGGCCTGGGCTCTGCTGCTGCTCGGTCGCCACCAGCAGGCCCAGCAGCTGGCCGAGCAGGAACTGCGCCGGCTGGGCACCGGTCAGTCGGCGCTGCGCGTGCCCGCGCTGCGGCTGCTCGCCGCGAGCAGCGGCCCCGACCGGCGGTTGCGGCTGCTGCGCGAGGCGGTCGACATCGGCGAGAGCGGCGGCTGCGGCCCGTTGGAACTCGCCCACGCCTACACCGATCTCAGTGAGGAGCTGCGCGCGGTCGGGGAGACCAGCCGCGCGCGGGTGGTGGCCCGGGTCGCCGCCCATCTGGCCCGCCAGCTCGGCGTCGAACCGCTGCTGACGCGGCTCAGCGCCGATGACCGGCAGGGCGAGCCGCGGACCACCGCCGACCTGGAGCCGGTCGCACCCGTGCTGGTCGGCACGACCTCGCTGCTGGGCGCCGAGGTGGACGCGAGCGGCCTGCTCAGCGACGCGGAACGGCGGGTCGCCCTGCTCGCGGGTCTTGGCCACACCAACCGGGAGATCGCCCGCCGGTTGCACGTCACGATCAGCACGGTCGAGCAGCACCTCACCCGGGTGTACCGAAAACTGCAGGTCAGCCGACGCACGGATCTGGCGGCCCGGCTGGGCGCGGACGCGGTGACCGCGCTGGGCTCCCCTACGGCGAGCCGACCCGGCCCGGGAATGGTGCGCGCCGCTGGTGCCGGTCATCCGGCCAGCCGCCGGCACGGGTCGGAGCGTGATCGGCTGGGCGAGGCGCTGTGGCGGGGGGGGGGGGGGGGGGGCCCCCCCCGCCCCCCCCCCCGCGGCGGGCCGGGGGGGGGGGGGGC
>NZ_JALKFW010000207.1:121509-130292 GCF_023243055.1 Frankia sp. AgPm24
CGGGGGCCCCCCCACCGGGCCGGCCCCGCGGGACCTCGGGCCCCGGGCGGCCGGAACCGCCGGCCGCCTCGGGGTGTCCTGCGGCGCCGAGACCGGCTCCCCGCTCGATGCTGCCGACCCGGACGACGATGTCGCAGACCCGGATCCCGCTTCCGTGGTCGGCGCCTGGGCCCGCGGCGTCGGGGAGAGGACGGTCAGCAGCCGCTCGACCTCGGCCAGCTCGGCGGCTCGGGAACCGGACGCCGAGACATAGCCGTCCGGGCGCAGCAGGACGAACCCCGCCGGCCCGTCCGCCACATGCTCGTGGCTGACCAGGCTGGGGAAGCGGTCGGTCACGGCCCGGGCGGCCCCCACCAGGCTGTCTGCGACCTGCCCGGTGGACCCGTCCGGCCTGGTCGGTGCCGCGGGTCCCCTCGTCACCAGACGCAGCCGTCCCGCGGCCGTGGCGGAGCGGATCGGTCCGGCGGCCGGGATCCAGGCCGGGGTGCGCGCACCCGCGGGCGGCAGGCCCCGCCGGGACGCCCGGCCCAGCCCCCTGCCGCCCAGCCCCCTGCCGCCCAGCCCCCTGCCGCCCAGCCCCCTGCCGCGCAGCAGCCCGCCCGGCGACAGCGCCCCCGCGGGCTCGGGCTCGCCGAGCAGCAGCGGATAGCGGGTTCGCCAGCCGGCCAGCAGCGGCGCGTACCAGCGGCGCAGCGAACCGGTCCGCTGCAGGACATCCCAGCCGGCGTTGCGCACCCGGGCCTTCGCTCCGCGCAGCACCGCCAGCCGGATCAGCCGGGCGGCTGTCTGGACCGTCTGCTCGGCGGCCTGGCGCCGCTCGGGGTCGTAGGTGTCCAGCACCGACTCGGCCAGCCGGCCCTGCACGACGCCGGCCAGCTTCCAGCCCAGGTTGCGCACATCGGACAGGCCCAGGTTGAGGCCCTGCCCGCCGATCGGGGAGTGGGTGTGCGCGGCGTCCCCGATCAGGAATGCCCGGCGTAGCCGCAGGGTGGCGGCGATCCGCTCCTGGCTGGTGAACGTGGTCAGGGTGCCCAGCGCGCCGACGGTCAGCCCACCCGGCCCCCGCAGATCCACCAGTCGCTGGACGAGCTCGGTGCTCAGGGCGGTGTCCGGTGCCAGCGGCGAGGCCAGCCGCACGAGACCACCGGGCAGCGGCGCGCACAGCAGCGGACCGGCCTGGCCGAAATGGTAGTGCAGCTCGTCGCGGGCGAAGCCGCCGTCGACGATCCCCTCGGCGAGCAGCACCGTGAGCGGGACATCCCCGCCGGGAAACTCGATGCCGAGCCGCTGGCGGACCGCGCTGCCCACCCCGTCCGCACCGATCAGCCAGTCGGCCGTGATGGTCTCGGTGCCCGCCGGCCGTGTCACCTCGACGACGACCCCGTGTTCGCTGACGGTGAGATCGGTGGCGCGGGTCGACCACTCGACCGCCACCCCCTGCTCGGTGAGCGCTTTGCTCAGCAGCCGGCTGGTGTGCTCCTGGGGGAGCACCAGCGGCCGGTTGCGCGGGTCAAGCCCGATGCGCACGGTCCGCCGTCCGGTGAGGTAGTAGTTCATCGCGTGCGGCGCGAAGCCGAGCTGTCGCGCCTCGTCGAGGACGCCGAGGTCGTCGAGGACCTCCAGGGCCGGTGGCCACAGCAGGATCGCCCGCGACCCCGTCCCGGCCGCGTCGGCGGCGTCGATCACACGGACGCTGGTCCCGAGTCGGGTGAGGACCGCGGCGAGGGCGAGGCCGCAGGGGCCCGCTCCCACGATCAGGACGGATGTCGCACTGCTCATTGCGGTCTCCTTGAACGGTGCACGGGTGGACGTAGGGGTCAGCGGGCCGCGACCAGCAGCCCGGCGAGCCACTGCTGGACGGCCCGCGCTGCCGCGCCGGCGTGCTCGGTGATGAGCGAGAAGTGATCGGCCGCCAGGTCGGTGGCGGTCTCGACGTCGGGCCAGTCCGCCTGCCACGCGGTGTCCGGTGACCAGGCGGGCAGCGGCCGGGCCGCCCGTACGAGCAGCGTCGGCGCGTGCAGCGTGGTCCGTGGCGCGTCGGCCAGCAGCCGCAGGTAGCCACCCATCGCCGTGAGTCGGACGTCGTCGACGGGTGTCAGTTCGTCCAGATGCTCGGCCATGCCGGCCAGCAGCGCGGGTCCGACGTGGGTGAACGCGGCACCGGCCGGCTGGTAGGAGTCGAGCAGTGCCAGGGCCAGCGGGCCGGTGCCGAGCTCCTCCAACCGCTGGGCGACCAGGTGCGCCAGGGTCCCGCCCGAGGAGTAGCCGACCAGCACGAACGGCCCGTCCTGCGCCACCGGCCGCAATGTCTCGACGATCGCCTCGACCAGGGCCTGCCTGGACGCCGGCAGCCGCTGGCCGTCGAGGTACCCGGGTAGCGCCAGGGCCCAGACGCTCGCGGTTCCGACCAGGTGCGCGGCGAACCGGGCGAACTGGTAGGGCCCCGAGGTCGCCAGCACCGTGGGCAGGCAGACCAGCGCCGGTAGCTCCCGGCCTTCGGCCAGGCGGGTGAGCGCCGGTCGTTCGCCCGGGCCGGGATGTTCGAAGGTGGCCCTGAACCGGGCCGTCTGCGAGATCGCCTCGGTGAACTCGGCCAGCCGGCCGGTCTCCCGGGCCTGCTGGAACAGTGCGCTCAGCAGGCTCTGAGTGCTGCGCGGTTCGGCCGGCCCACTGGTCTGGCGTGGAATGGCGGCGGACGCGGCCGGAGTCGGCGCGCTCTGGGGATGGTCGTCCGCGGCGCCGGGAAGTCGCGCGCGCAGGTACCGGGCGAGTTCCTGGGGGCTGCCCGCGTCCAGCATGACCCGGGCCGGCAGGTGCAGGCCGGTCGCCGCGCTGAGCCGGTTGCGCAGCTCCACCACGGTCAGCGAGTCGAAGCCGAGTTCCAGGAGTCCGAGGCGGGTGTCGACGCGCCGCCCGCCGCCATGGCCAAGGACCGCGGCGATCTCCGCGCCCACCAGCTCCAGCAGACTGGCTTCCTGGTCGGCGGCCGGCCGGCCGGCGAGCTGCGCCACCGAGATCCGGGTGGACGTGGGCCGGCTGGCCTCGCGGGCCCGCTGGTCTCGCCGGAGTGCGTCGACCGCGGGAATCGTGCGGACCAGGGGCGGTGTGCCGCCGGCCGCCTCACGGTGGCGTACCAGCTGGGGCCAGTCGACGTCGGCGATCAGCATGGCGGGCTCGTCGTGGTCGAGCACCTCGCCGAGGGCGCGCAGAGCCAGGTCCGGGTCCACCGGGGTGAAACCGCGGCGGCGCAACCGGGCCAGCCGGCCCGCTTCCCCGTCGTGCCCCACCGCCGGGTGGGCCCGCGTGCCGGCAGCGGTGTCCGGCTCGGCCGCTGACTCGGTGTCGGGCTCGACGTCCGGTTCGGACCAGGCCGTCCAGGCGACCGCCGTGGCGGGCAGGCCGGCGGCCCGCCGGTGTTCGACGAGGGCGTCCAGGTAGGCGTTCGCGGCGGCGAAGGCGGCCAGTCCGGGGCCGCCGAGGGTCGCGGCCGCCGAGGAGAACAGGACGAAGGCCGCCGGGGTCAGCGGACGGGTGACCTCGTCCAGGGTGCGGGCCGCCGTCGCCTTGGCCCGCACCACCTGGGCGAGACGTTCGGGGGTGAACGCGTCGAGCGGCCCCTCGTCGAGCAGCTGGGCGGTGTGGAGGACGGCCGTCAGGGCCGGTCCGCCACTGGGATCAAGAGCCTCACGCAGAGTGACGGCGGCGTCCGGGTCGGCCAGATCGACCGGGAGGACCCGCGCCTGGACGCCCAGCGCGTGCAGCTGGTCGTGCAGCCGCGTGCTGTGGGCGGCGGCGACGTCCGGTCGCACCGTGAGCAGCAGCGTCCTGGCCCCGCCGCGGGCCAGCCACAACGCGGTCGCGTGGCCCAGCGGGGACGTCGCGTCGGTGACCAGGACCGTCCCGGCCAGCCACGACGCACGCGTGACCGGGCTCGTGACCGGGCTCGTGACCGCCAGCGCGGCAGGTACCAGCCGGCGGGTGAACAGCCCACCGACGCGCAGCGCCACCTCGTCGTCGGTCTCGCTGGCCGCGTCCGTGCTGGCCTCGGCCGGGTCGGCTGACCGGGCGGCGGCCGGCGCACCCGGGGTTGCCAGGACGCCCACCAGCCGGGCGGCGGCGCGGCTGTCGAGGGTGGCCGGCAGGTCCACCACGGCGCCCCACAGCTGGGGATGTTCGGCGGCGATGCCTCTGGCCAGACCCCAGACCATGGCCTGGGCGGGGCTGACCAGCCGGTCCGACCGGCCCACCGAGACCGCGCCGCGGGTCAGCGGCCACAGCCGACCCGTCGCGGCCGTGTCCACCAGCGCCTGCACCAGGGTCAGCGTCTGGATCAGCCCCGCCGGGACCCCCGGGTGCCGCGGTTCGTCGGAGTCGGCCAGAGCCAGCAGGGAGACCACACCGGCGGCCGACGCCGCCCCGGCTGCCCGCAGCTGGGTGGCGAGCGCCGACCGTTCGATGCCCGCCGCCACCGGCACCCGCGTCACCCGGGCACCGTGCGCCGCCAGCGCCGCGAGGACCGCGTCGGCCAGCGCCGCCCCGCCCGCCTCGGCGCGACCCGCGTCGTCGGGGAAGGCGTAGTCGGGGCGCGGGTCGTCGGGGCCTGGGTCGTCCGGGCCTGGGTCGGCTGGCAGGACGAGCAGCCAGTCCCCGCCGAGCACCGCCGGCCCCGGTTCGCCGCGGCTGTGCCAGCGTGGCTGGTAACGCCAGGAGTCGATCAGCGCCCGCTCACGCCGCCCGGTGCGCCAGGCGCCCAGCGCCGCCAGCAGGTCCGCGGACGGCTCGGCCGGCCCGGTTCCCAGGATGTCGGCGAGGGCCTGGCCGTCGCGGCGTTCGGCCGCGGCCCAGAAGTCGACCTCGGCCGGGTCGGCGGCCGCCCCGGTGGGCAGCGCCGATCCCGCGTGCGGGCCCGGGCGGGGGGCGTCGGCGGCGGGCTCGTCCAGCCAGTACCGCTGGCGGGCGAACGCGTAGGTGGGTAGCTCGATCCGGGCGGTGTCGGCGGCGGAGCCACCCAGCGCGGGCGTCCAGTCCACGGTGACGCCCTGGACGTCCAGTTCCGCGAGCGAGGCCAGGAACCGGTGCGGCCCACCGTCCTGGCGGCGCAGGGAGCCGACCACCAGCCCGGTGCCGTCCGCGACCTGCTCGATGGTCTCCTCCACGCTGGCCGTCAGCACCGGATGCGCGCTCGGTTCGACGAACACCCGGTGGCCGTGGTCGGCCAGCAGCCGCACCGTGTCGTGCAGGGCGACGGGTTCGCGCAGGTTGCGGTACCAGTAGCCGGCATCGAGCTCGGCGGTGTCCAGCGCGCCCGCGGTGACCGTGGAGTAGAACGGCACCGGGGACGACGTGGGGGACAGCGGCGCCAACGCGGTCAGCAGCCGCTCCCGGATCGCTTCGACGTGGTGGGTGTGCGAGGCGTAGTCGACCCGCACCCGGCGGGCCCGCACCTGCCGCTGCTGGCAGTGGGCGACCAGCTCGGCGCAGGCATCCGGATCGCCGGCCACGGTCACCGAACGCGGCCCGTTCACGGCCGCGACGACCAGCCGGCCGTCCCACCGGGTGAGCAGCTCGCGGCTGTCGTCGCGGTCGAGGCCCAGGGCGACCATGCCGCCCTGGCCCGCGAGTTCGGTCAACAACTGACTGCGTAGTGCGACCACACGCGCGCCGTCGGCCAGTGAGAGGCCGCCGGCCGTGACCGCCGCCGCGATCTCACCCTGCGAATGACCGATCACCGCGGCGGGCTCGACCCCGAAGGATCGCCACAGCGCCGCGAGTGACACCTGCATCGCCCACAGCACCGGCTGCACGACATCCACCCGGTCAAGGGCCGCCGCGTCGTCGGCGACCGCGTCCAGGGACCAGTCGACATGCGGCGCCAGTGCCTGGCCGCACTGCTGCCAGCGCTCCCGGAACGCCTGCGACGAGACGGCGAGCTCCACGGCCATCCCCGGCCACTGCGATCCCTGGCCGGGAAAGACGAACACCGGTCCGCGGCGCCACTGCCCGCGCCCGCCGGTGACCACGCCGTCGGTGTGTGTGCCCAACGCGAGACCGTCGCGGGCCACCTGGTCCAGCCCGGCGAGCAGCTGCGTGCGGTCGGCCGCGAGCACCACCGCCCGGTGGGTGAGCCGGGCCCGGGTCGTGGCCAGCGCGTGGGCGATCCCGGGGTCGGCGCCCGGCGGCTGCCCGGCGACGAAACCACGCAGCTGGGCGGCCTGTGTCCGCAGCGCGTCCGCACCGCGGGCGGAGATCAGGAACGGCCGTACGGCCGTGGTGGCGGGCTCGCCGACGTGCGCGCCGACCGGTTCGGGCTCGGGTGCCTGCTCGAGGATGACGTGGGCGTTCGTGCCACTGACCCCGAACGCCGAGACGGCGCTGCGCCGCGGCTCGCCGGTCCGCGGCCACGGCTGCGTCTCGGTCAGCAGCGACACCGCGCCGGCGGACCAGTCCAGATGCGGGGAGGGCGCGTCGACGTGCAGCGTGCGCGGCAGCACCCCGTGCTGCATCGCCAGCACCATCTTGACGATGCCGGTGACGCCGGCGGCGGCCCCGGTGTGCCCGATGTTCGACTTGATCGATCCCAGTCGCAGCGCCCGCTCCTGCGCACGGTCCTGACCGTAGGTCGCCAACAGCGCCTGGGCCTCGATCGGGTCGCCGAGAGTGGTTCCCGTGCCGTGCGCCTCCACCGCGTCGACCTGTGTCGCCAGCAGACCCGCGTTGGCCAGCGCCGCGCGGATCACCCGCTGCTGCGCCGGGCCGTTCGGCGCGGACAACCCGTTGCTCGCCCCGTCCTGGTTGATCGCCGAGCCACGCACCACCGCCAGCACCGGATGTCCGAGCCGGCGCGCGTCGGAGAGCCGTTCCAGCAGCAGGACGGCGACCCCCTCGCCCCAGCCCGTCCCGTCCGCGGCGGCGGCGAACGCCTTGCACCGTCCGTCCGGGGACAGCCCGCGCTGCCGGCTGAAGTACACCCAGCCGGCCGGCGTCGTGAGAATCGAGGTGCCACCGACCAGCGCCAGCGACGACTCGCCCTGCCGCAGCGACTGGACGGCCAGGTGCAGGGCGACCAGCGAGGAGGAGCAGGCGGTGTCGACGGTCACCGCCGGCCCCTCCAGCCCGAACGTGTAAGCCACCCGCCCGGACAGCACACTGGCCGCGACCCCGGTCATCCGGTACGTCTCGATGTCCAGCGGCAGGGACGTCAGGTCGTCGCCGTAGTCCTGCGTGCTGCTGCCGAAGAAGACCCCGGTGCGGCTGCCGCGCAGGCTTTCGGGATCGATCCCGGCGCGTTCGAAGGTCTCCCAGGACGTCTCCAGCAACAGCCGCTGCTGGGGGTCGATCGCCACGGCCTCCCGCGGGCTGATCCCGAAGAACTCCGGGTCGAACTCGCCCGCGTCATGGAGGAACCCACCCGAACGCACGTAGGACGTGCCCGCCTGGTCGGGATCCGGGTCGTAGAGCGCGTCCAGATCCCAGTGCCGGTCGGTCGGGAAGTCGGAGATCGCGTCGGTCTCGTCGATGACGAGACGCCACAGGTCCTCCGGTGAGCGCACCCCGCCGGGATGCCGGCAGGCCATCGCGACGATCGCGATCGGCTCGCGGCGCCGGTCCTGCTCGTCCCGGAGCTGCTGGCGGGCTTCGTGCAGTTCGAGCATCGCGCGCTTGAGGTAGGTGCGGAGCCGCTGCTCATCTGACATGGCGTTACCTCATTGCCTGGATGGGATCACGATGGCGGGCTGCGAGCCGGATGGTCGCGGGCCGGTGGTGGCCGTCGGTCAGAGCGGGCCGAAGGTGCTGTCGAGCAGGCCGAACAGGTCGTCGTCGGACGCGGCGTCGATCCGTTCACTGATCTCGTCGCGACCGGGATCGGCTGTGGCCGTCAACTGCGCCAACAGGTCCTGCAGCGCGCCGGCCACCCGGCGGCGCTCGGTCTCGTCGGTGCTGGCCGCGACCGCGGCGGTCAGCCGGTCCAGCTGGGTGTCGATGCCGGTCGCGGGAGTGCCCACGTCCAGTTGGGTGCCCAGGAACGCCGCCACCGCGGTGGCGCTTGGATGGTCGAAGGCGAGCGTGGTGGGCAGGCTCAGCCCGGTCGCCGCGCCCAGCCGGTTGCGCAGCGAGACAGCCGCCAGTGAGTCGAACCCGAGTTCCTTGAGCGCCCGCCGCGGGTCGACCTCCCGCGGATCCGTGGCGCCGAGCACGGCGGCGACCTGCGTGCGCACCAGCTCGACGAGCAGCTCCTCCCGCCCCGGCTCGTCCAGCGACGCCAGCCGCAGCACCAGGGCGTCCGTGGTGGCACCCGCGGTGTCCTGGTCCGTTTCCGCCGCCGCGTCGGCCGCGGGGGCCGCGCTGGGTGTCGCGCTGACGGGCCGGTGGTCGCTGGCCATGGGTTCGGCCGGCCAGTAGTTGCGGTGCCGGAAGGGGTAGCTGGGGAGGGTGGTGCGGGGTTCGGCCGTGCTGCTGCTGCTGGTGCTGGTGCTGGTGGCGCCGTGGGTGTGGAGGGTGGCGAGGTTGGTGTGGAAGTGGGTGAGGGTGGGGTGGGTGCGGTGGAGGGTGGGGTGGGTGGTGGCGGGGGTGGTGTGGTGGTCGAGGGTTTCCTGGGTGGGGAGGGTGAGGATGGGGTGGGGGCTGGTTTCGAGGTAGAGGGTGTGGCCGTGGTGGAGGAGGTTTTGGATGGTGGTGTGGTATTGGACGGTGTTTCGGAGGTTGGTGTACCAGTATTCGGGGGTGAGGGTGGTGGTGTCGGTGAGGTGGGTGGTGGTGACGGTGGAGTAGAAGGGGGTGGTGGC
>NZ_JALKFW010000022.1:0-8741 GCF_023243055.1 Frankia sp. AgPm24
ACCCGCCCAACCCGCCCAACCCGCCCAACCCGCCTGCCCCATCTGCCCCACCCGCGGTCGCGTATGTGCGTCGGAGGGGGCCTCACCAGGTCATGGTCATGATCGGGTCCTGCCGAGAGCGCCGTGACCTGCCGAGGGACTGGCGAGGAAGTGAGGAGGTGAGGAGGTGAGGCTCCGGATCCCTGTTCGCCGCCGACTTGGCAGGATGAGTGTGCTCCTCCTCCCCTCGGCCCGGGGTCTCGGCCCGGGGTCGGGATCCAGGGCATCGGGATCCAGGGTCGCGACCCACCTGGCCCGTGGACCGCGACATCCCCACCCACTGTCTGATCTTCCAACAGCATGGAGCGACCCGCGATGAGCGACCTGCCCGATCCGGACATCCTGCTTGACGTCGCGTTGACGATCGCCCGCGAGGCCGGGGAGCTGCTTGCCCGGGGCCGCGAGGGGACGGTGGCGGCCGAGTCGACGAAGTCGTCGCCCACCGATGTCGTCACCGCGCTTGACCGGGCGTCCGAGGCGCTGGTGGCACGTCGGCTCGGTGAGCTGCGCCCCGGCGACGGGCTGCTCGGTGAGGAGGGGGCCGACTCGGCGAGCTCCACCGGGGTGCGCTGGATCGTCGACCCGCTCGACGGCACCGTCAACTACCTCTACCGGCTGCCGAACTGGGCGGTCTCGATCGCCGCCGAGGTGAACGGCGAGGTCATCGCCGGCGTGGTGCACGCCCCCGCGCTGGGCGGGGCGGGCACCACCTTCACCGCCACCCGTGGCGGTGGGGCCTTGCGTGATGGCAGTGTCCTGACCGGCTCCACCGAGACGGAGCTCAGCCGCGCTCTGGTCGCGACCGGTTTCGGGTACACCGTCGCCCGCCGGACCGCGCAGGTCGCGGTGCTCACCCGGGTGGTGCCGCGGGTTCGTGACATCCGCCGGATGGGTGCGGCCTCGTTGGACCTGTGCGCGGCGGCCGAGGGTGTCCTCGACGCCTACTACGAGCGCGGTCTGAAGCCGTGGGACCACGCGGCCGGCGCTCTGGTGGCCGCCGAGGCCGGGCTTCGGGTCGGCGGTCTGCTGGGGCGCCGCGCCGGTGAGGATCTCGTCGTCGCCGCCCCGCCGGCTCTGTTCGGTCCGCTGACCGATCTGCTCGCCGAGGACCCCCGCGCCGACCGCGACTGACCGGACCGACCGACTGACCGACTGACCGACCGGGACCGCCGGATCAGAAGCTCTCGGCGGGGGTCGCCGTGCTGGGGGTCGGGCCCGCGGGCAGTGGCGGCTCGTCGAACCAGACGGTTCGGCGGATGTGGTCGACGTAGCTGACGAGGATGTGCACGACGCGGCGGGAGACATCGTCCGCGGCGTAGTCGGCGACGATGCGCGGGCGGCGGTCGCTCTCGGCCTCACGGACGACGAGTTCCACCGCGGCACGGATGCGGTCGGGGTGCAGCACGCTGGACACCAGCACGCCGCGGTCCATTCCCTCGGGGCGTTCATGGGCGTCCCGGACGAGGACCGCCGGAAATCCGATCAGCGATGCCTCCTCGGTCAGGGCCGCGCTGTCGGACAGCACGCACAGGGCGGCTCGCTGCAACGCGATGTAGTCGCTGAATCCGAACGGCCGGCAGAACCGAATCCGATCGTCGACGAGTGGAGCCCGTCCGGCGCGGCGTAGTTCGGCGAGCCGGTCCCGGGTGCGTGGATGCGTGGAGACGATCACGGGCAGCCGGTATCGGACGGCGAGCCGGTTGAGCGACTCCACCAGCGCGTGCAGGGCCTCGGGCCGGTTGGTGTTCTCCTCCCGGTGGACACTCGCGACCAGATACCGTCCGACCTGCACACCGAGGGTGGCGAGCACCGTGGACGTGTCGATCAGCGGCGCGTAGTGGGTGAGCACCTCCCGCACGGGCGAGCCGACGACGAAGACACGCTCGGTCGGGCGACCCTCGGCGAGCAGATGGCCGCGGGCGCGTTCGGTCGCGGCGAGATGGACGTCGCTGAGATGGTCGGCGACCCGGCGGTTGAGTTCCTCGGGGACCCGTTCGTCGAAGCAGCGGTTGCCGGCCTCGAGGTGGAACACCGCGATCCGGCGGCGTTTGGCCGCGATCGCCGCGTAGCAGGTGTTGGTGTCGCCGTAGATGAGCACGGCGTCCGGCGCCTCGGCCGCGAGCACGGGGTCGATCTGACCGATCAGCCGGCTGATCGTCTCCGCCGGGGTGGCGCCGGCGACGTCCAGGGTGTGATCGGGGCGGCGCACGCCGAGTTCGTCGAAGAAGATCTGCGAGAGCTCGTGGTCGTAGTTCTGCCCGGTGTGCACCAGCCGCAGGTCGACGGCCCGGTCCAGTGCCGCGAGCACCCGGGAGAGCTTCACCACCTCCGGGCGGGTGCCCACCACCACCAGCACCTTCAGCCGGCCTTCCACCGGCCCGGACGACTTCGGTATCGCCACCGCCGGGCGAGCCACTCCGATCGGGGCGCGCCGCAGCCGCGGTCCGCTGGGCTGTGGCACCAGGGGGGTGGAGCGAGCACTCGGCGGCGCCGAGGGCACCGTGGGCACGGACGGCCCCGTCTGCTCCGACGTCTCCCTCGCCAACGCCGACGTCTCGCTGGGCATACGGACTCCCCCCGGCACGCGCAGATCATCTTGGACGCACGGATCGTCACCGACGATCACGGTCGCACCCGTTCGATCCGGACACCCACGCCGACCGCAGCCGTCACCCAGAAAGCTATCACCCTACGTATCTATCTGGTAACTCGAAGCACTCCTGGCCGGTCCGGTGAACGCGCCCGGCCCCGGCCGGCGGGGGTCCCCGCGACCCCCCGCCGGGGCGGGCGGGCGGGCGCGGCGCCCCGCGCCGGCCCCGGGGGGGGGGGAGACGACTCTCCCGCGGCCGGGGCCGGGCGGACTGACGGAGCTGACGGCGCTGGTGGCGCCGGTGGCGCCGGTGGCGCGACTAGAGCAGCGAGCGCAGGACGTAGAGCAGGATGCCGCCGTGGCGGTAGTACTCCGCCTCGCCGGGGGTGTCGATGCGCACGACGGCCTCGAAGGACGTGTCCCCGGCCTGGACGGTGATGGTCGGGGTCTTCTCGTCCACGTGGGCCAGACCGGTGATGGTGAAGGTCTCCTCACCGGTGAGGCCGAGCGACTCGTACGACTGGCCCTCGGGGAACTGCAGCGGCAGCACGCCCATGCCGATCAGGTTGGAGCGGTGGATGCGCTCGTAGGACTCGGCGATGACGGCGCGCACGCCGAGCAGCGAGGTGCCCTTGGCGGCCCAGTCACGCGACGAACCCGAGCCGTACTCCTTGCCGGCGAGGATGACCAGCGGGACACCCTCGGCGGCGTACTTCTGGGCGGCGTCGTAGATCGCGAGCTGTTCGCCGTCCGGCAGGTGGCGGGTCACGCCGCCCTCGACCCCGGGGACGAGCTTGTTGCGCAGCCGGATGTTGGCGAAGGTGCCACGGATCATGATCTCGTGGTTGCCGCGCCGCGAGCCGTAGGAGTTGAAGTCGAGCGGGGCGACACCGTGCTCGGTGAGGTAGCGGCCGGCCGGCGAGTCCTTCTTGATGTTGCCGGCGGGTGAGATGTGGTCGGTGGTGACCGAGTCGCCGAGCAGGGCGAGGACCCGGGCGCCGACGATGTCGGTGCGGGTCTCGGGCTTGGCCGCCATCCCCTCGAAGTACGGAGGGTGACGGACGTAGGTGGAGTCGGATACCCAGCCGAAGGTCTGGGAGACCGCGCCGCCGTCGCCGATGGGCAGCGCCTGCCAGCGCTCGTCCCCGGAGAGGTCGGCGTAGTCGGATTCGAACATCTCCGCCTGCACGGCGTCGGCGACGACCGCGGTGACCTCGGCCTCGCTCGGCCAGATGTCGCGCAGGTACACCGGCTGGCCGTCCGAACCGGTGCCCAGCGGGTCGGTGTCGAGGTTGATGTCCATCGTGCCGGCCAGCGCGTAGGCGACGACCAGCGGCGGGGACGCCAGGTAGTTCATCTTGATGTCGGGGCTGATCCGGCCCTCGAAGTTACGGTTGCCGGACAGGACGCTGACCACCGCGAGGTCGGCCTCGTTGACCGCGGCGCTGATCTCGTCGGGCAGCGGGCCGGAGTTGCCGATGCAGGTCGTGCAGCCGAAGCCGACCAGGTTGAAGCCGACCTTGTCCAGGTAGGGCACGAGCCCGGCCCGGTTGTAGTAGTCCATGACGACCTTGGAGCCCGGGGCCAGGGTGGTCTTCACCCACGGCTTGCGGGTCAGGCCCTTCTCGACGGCGTTGCGGGCCAGCAGGGCCGCGCCGATCATGACCTGCGGGTTGGACGTGTTGGTGCAGGACGTGATCGCGGCGATCGCGACCGCGCCGTGGTCGAGTTCGACGACGGTGCCGTCGGCCAGGGTCACCGCCGTCGGCCGGGACGGACGGTCGGCGACGGGGCCGGCGACCGCGTTGACCGACACCGGGGCGTCCGACGGCTTGTCGGCGAAGGCCGTGGCCGAGTCGGAGGCCGGGAACGACTCGGCGTCGGCCTCGTCGGCGCCGCCGTTCGCGAGGACGGTGGCCTTGGCGTAGGTGGGCAGCGCGGTGCGGAAGGCGGCCTTCGCGATGGACAGCGGCACCCGGTCCTGCGGTCGTTTCGGGCCGGCCAGTGACGGCACCACGGTGGAAAGGTCGAGCTCAAGGGTGGTGGTGTAGTCGGCCTCGAAGCTCGGGTCGAGCCAGAGGCCCTGTTCCTTGGCGTAGGCCTCGACCAGGGCGACCCGCTCGGCGGGACGCCCGGTCAGCCGCAGGTAGTTCAGCGTCTCGCCGTCGACCGGGAAGATCGCACAGGTGGAGCCGTACTCGGGGCTCATGTTGGCGATGGTCGCCCGGCTGGCCAGCGGCAGGTTCGCCACGCCCTCGCCGTAGAACTCGACGAACCGGCCGACGACACCGTGCTTGCGCAGCATCTCGGTGATGACCAGCACCATGTCGGTGGCGGTGGTGCCGACGGGCAGTTCGCCGGTGAGCTTGAACCCGACAACGGTCGGGATGAGCATGCTGACCGGCTGGCCGAGCATCGCGGCCTCGGCCTCGATGCCGCCGACGCCCCAGCCGAGCACACCCACACCGTTGATCATCGTGGTGTGGCTGTCGGTGCCGACCAGGGTGTCCGGGTAGGCGAGGGTGCCCTCGGGGGTGTCCTTCGTGAACACGACGCGGGCCAGGTACTCCAGGTTGACCTGGTGCACGATGCCGGTGTTCGGCGGGACGACGGTGAAGTTGTCGAACGCCGCCTGGCCCCAGCGCAGGAACTGGTAGCGCTCCCGGTTGCGGCCGAACTCGAGGGTCGCGTTGAGCTCGAAGGCGTCCTGCCGACCGAAGTGGTCGGCGATGATCGAGTGATCGATCACCAGCTCGGCCGGTGCCAGCGGGTTGATCTTCGCCGGGTCACCGCCGAGCGCGGCCATCGCCTCGCGCATCGCGGCGAGGTCCACCACGCAGGGAACACCGGTGAAGTCCTGCATGATCACCCGGGCTGGGGTGAACTGGATCTCCTGGCTCGGTGCGGCCGACGGGTCCCAGTTCGCCAGCGCCCGGACGTGGTCCGCGGTGATGTTGGCGCCGTCCTCGGTGCGCAGGAGGTTCTCCAGCAGCACCTTGAGGCTGTAGGGGAGTCGATCGGCCCCGGGCACCGCGTCCAGCCGCCTGATCGTGTAGGTGCGGTCACCTACCGCGAGCGATCCGGTACTGCCGAAGCTGTCCATCGTTCTCCTCCTCGTCACCCGCCGCCCGTCACCCACGGGCAGCGGGGTTCGCCACCATGGCCACGCCCCTGCGGCAACGCCATGGCGACGCCGCCGGCGGGGAACCCGTGACGCAGGGCCGCTCTCGGCGTCGGCCATCCTCGGCCGGCTCTGGGTCCATCCTGGCATTTCCCGCCGGGAGGCATCGCTGCTGAGGGCCTGTGACACAACCGACGGGCCTGATCGACCGATCGTTGGCCGAATTGTGCCATTCGCCGCGGCGGGCGAGCCGACCTTACCTCGAGCGGGGCGAACCTCTCGTCATTTACTTAGCAACGCTAACGATATCAGATGGCTTCCGTCCCCGCTTCGCCTTGGCCGCGGGCTCCTGCCCCGCTCCCGACTCCGCTCCCTCACCTGCTCGTGGGCCCGTTTCCGGAGCTGTCTCGGCAGCGGGGCGGTCAGCTGTCCCGACCGCGACTTTCGAGGGGGACGTCGCAGCTGTCGTCGACGCCGTCGCCGGAGCCGGTGTCGGTGTCGGCGACGCGTCGGCGGTGGGGGCCGCGTCCAGATCGGCGTCGAGCTGGGCGGCGAAGCGGGCCAGGAACACCTCCCGCTTGCGGCTCGGGCTCATCCGCCCGGTACCCACCGATCGGGCGAGGGCACGACGCTCCCACTGCTCGATGTCGGAGATGACCCGAGCGGGCGCGCCGGCGACGACGCTGCCGGCGGAGATGTCCCGCATCACCACGGCGCCGGCGGCGACGAGGACATCGGCGCCGATGGTCACGCCCGGCATGATGACGGCGTTCAACCCGATCATGGCGCCGTCGCCCACCCGGATCGGCGCGACCACGTCGATGTCGGGATGCTCCCGGCGCAGTCGGGTCACCGCGCCGTCATGGGTGATGAACCGGACCCCGCCGGCGATGCCGACCCGGTGGCCCAGCCTGATCAGGTACGGCTCGGTGCCGAACGTGGCCGGGGTGATCTCGACCAGCCGGCAGTCCTCCCCCATCCGCACCCCGATCCGCCGCGCGTAGCGAACCGGATCGGTGCGCAGCAGATAGCTGCGATACGCCGCCCACACCACCCGCCGCGGCAGCCCGGGCAGCAGCCGCAGCAGGGACAGCCCCGCGGCCGAGGCGCCGGAACCGGAAGCAGCGGTGGAACCGGAAGCAGCGGTGGAGACGGGAGCAGAGCCGGAGACGGAAGCGGCGGTGGAGGCGGGGGTGGCCTGACGCCTTCTCGCTGGACGTCGGGGGGCGGGCACGGCGGCGCGCAGCCGGTCGAACGCGGTGGCGGTCGGGCGGGCCGCGGCTGACCGGTTCGTGGCGGCGGTGTGCAGGGCGGCGACGATGTCCTGGCTGAGCAGGCGACGGTCGAACATCTGCTCGGCGCGGCGGCGGGTGGCCTCGGCGCGGCGGCCGGCGGCCGGGGTGCCGCGGCTGGCGGCGGCGTCGAGCAGGGCCTCGGCCAGGGCGGCGGCGTCACCGAGGTCGACCAGCCAGCCGGTCTCGTCGTCGACGACCTCGGGCAGCCCGCCGGCGGCGGTCGCCACCGTGGGCACGCCGCAGGCGGTCGCCTCCTGTCCGGAGCCGTAACCTTCCGACCAGGAGGACACCACGTTGACGTCCGCGGCCGCGTAGAACGGCCGGACGTCCAGGACACTGTCCACCCAGCGGACCTGGTCGGCGCCGGGCCGCGACGCCCAGGTGGCCCGTAGCTGGTCGCGGTAGCGCTCACCGGCCTCGCCGTATCCGCCGCCGAGCAGGATGAGGGTGCCTCGGCCGCCCCGTTCGACGAACCGGGACCATGCCTCGAGCAGGACCTCGTGCCCCTTGACGCCCCGGCCCGGATGCACCAGCCGCTTGGGTGGGTAGAAGTAGGCGACGCAGACGGCGACGAACTCGTCCGTGTCGAAGCCGAGGTCGGTGCGGGCCGCGCGACGCCGTTCGGGCGGTGCGGGGCTGAAGTGGTCGAGGTCGACGCCGTAGGGGTACGTGCGGATGCGGTGTGCGGGCAGGCCGAGGGCCTGGTACCGGTTCCGGATGTCCGCGCTGCTGGCGATCAGCAGGTGGTCGAGGCGGCACAGCACCCGTTCGGCCCGGCGGATCAGCGTGTTGTCCAGGTAGAGGGGTCCGGCGACCATGTGCACGCGGGTGATCGGGGTACCCAGTGTGGCCAGCCGCACGACCAGCGCCGAGGCGTACAGGTGGTAGTGCACGACGTCCACGTCGAGGTCACGCAGGGTCGTGCGTAGCCGTCCGACGGCGGCCAGCTGCGCTGGCAGCGACGCGCCGGCCAGCGGTGCGGGACTTTCGACCACGGGGACGCCGTGGTCGGCCAGTTCCCGGGCGACGCGGCTGTCGCGGTGATGGGGGGCCGGCAGCAGCACGACCACCTCGTCGCCGACGGCACGGGCGGCGAGCACCTGTGGGATGATCCACAGCGGACCGTCTCCGGTCTTGACCAGCGTGGCGATCTTCATTGTGTGGGTCCTCCCAGGATCAACGCAGCGTCCGCGCCACCGTCGCGCGCGGGTCCCCCGACCCTTGTGCCTTGGATCGCGCTTCGGATCACGGCCGCCGGGCGACCCACAGGCAGGCGCGGCCGGCCAGCCGTGGGGCACCAAGAAGGTCCAGGCCGGCCTCCAGCGGCCGCAGCCGGCCCCGGTCCACCCGGGCGGCCAGGGCCCGACCGGCCGTGGTGAACTCCAGGACCGTCGCGAGCGCGCCGTAGGGATGGGCACGTACCGCCTCGAACCCGACCGCCCGTAGTTCGGCGGCGAGGCCCGCCGGGGTGAAGGCGTACTGGTAGAACTCTCCCTCCCGGGGTCGCGGCAGCCACAGCGGCGCGCCGACCGTGGGGGGCGCCGCTGTGCGCCGCGCCCGGCCCGGACGGTCACCCGCGGGCAGACCACCCGCGTGGGCCGCGCGGCCCCCCGCCCGCCGCCGCGGGCGGGAGCAGGGGGGGGAGCCCCGGGCGCTTCCGCCGGGGCGCCGCCCCCGCAGGGTCGGGGGCGTATAC
>NZ_JALKFW010000023.1:0-8740 GCF_023243055.1 Frankia sp. AgPm24
GGGTCGCCGGAGCCCGCGAACCGCGAACCCCAACACCGCGCACCTCCTCTTCAGACGAGTGTGTAGGAGTTGGAATCCCCCGCCTTCAGACGGGGGAGGACGTCAAGTAGCTGTTGAGGCGGGAACCGACGAAGGCGATGACCGGGCCGATCTCGGTCGGGTCGCCGGCGCGGGGCAGGAAGGCCGGATGGTCGTAGTCCTCCCGGATGACGCGCATCGCGTCGGCGAGGCTGTCGGGGTCGATGCCCCGCTCGGGTGGGAGGGTGCGCAGATACCCCTTCAGCGCGGGGGACAGGAACGACCCCGGCGACACCGTGTTGACGAGAATCCCGTCGGGCGCGAGTGACCGCGCGAGGTTCTTGCTCAGACTGGTCAGCGCCGACTTGGCCGCGGTGTAGGCGACCAGCCGCGGGGACCTGCCGCCGGGTGGAATGGGCGCTGACGTTGACGATGCGCGCCCACTCGGCCGCCCGCAGCGCCGGCAGCGCCGCGCGCACACAGACAGCGCACCGCGCTCAGCGTGCCGATGCCGAAGGTGGCCAGCCATTCGGCGTCGTCGAGCTCGTCGAACGGGCGGACGCCGACCTCGACCGGGCCGGCGGCGTTCACCAGGACGTTCAGGCTGCCCCACCGCGCGGTGACCGTGTCGAAGGCGGCCTGCACGGAGTTCGCGTCGGTCAGGTCGGTGGGGATCCCGAGCGCGTCCGGCGCGCCGAGCCCACGCAGCGTCTCGACGGTCTCCTCCAGCGCGTCCTTGCCGCGGGCGAGCACCGCGACCTGGGCACCGTCGGCGGCGAAGCGCTCCGCGGCCGCCCGGCCCATCCCCTTCGAACCGCCGCTGACGACGACCCTGGCCCCGCCTCCGCCGCGACGCCGAGCTGACGCGACCTCGATGTGAGGTGCCTTACGTCAGATATAGCCGCTGCGGCGAGCGTGGCACAAGCGGTCGCGCTGCCAGTACCCGCCGGTGCTGTTGGTGTCGGCTGCTCAGTTCCACAGGGCGGCGTGGCTGGTGTCGCCGGGCAGCAGGATGGAGCCCACCACCTGGCCGCGGTTGTTGATCGCCGTCGGATTGGCGGAGCCGCCGAGCTGGACGGTCCGCCCGTTGGCGCGCCGGAAGGCCGCGGTACTGGTCGCGACGATGACGTCGCCGCGTTCGTTGAGGGCGATCGGCCGGGCGAACAGGCCGTCGAAGGTGCCCAGGTCGAACCGCTGGCCATGGTCCCAGAGCAGGATGCGTCCGATGTTGGTCACGGGATCGAACGTGTCGCCGAGGATCTGGCCGGCGTCGTTGACGGCCACCGCCTGACTGAGCGGATCGCTGGGATCCAGGTCGATGGCGCGGTCGCCCTGCCACAGCATGGCGTGGGTGACGCCATCCGCGTTCGTGGCCCAGCCGACGACATCACCACGACTGTTGATGTCCGAACCGTAGCCGGACGGGGTGGGCAGAGGCACCCAGCGGCCGTGGATCCAGCGGGCGAAGTAGTCGTCGCTGTGGCTGCTGCTCTGTACCTCGCCGAGGATCCACCCGTTGGTGCTGATGGCCCGGGCGTCGCTGGTGTGACCGGCGGGGGCACCGAGGTCGAAGGTGTGGTTGTCGCGCCAGAGCTTCGCGTGCGACCCACCGCCGGCCACCGGACCCGTCCCGACGACCTCGCCCCGCTCGTTCTGGTCGGACGTGGAGAAGTCGAGGGCGACCACGGTGCCGTCGGAACGGCGCACGAAACCGGGGGAGTAGAAACGCCCCGGCAGCGTGCCGGCGATCTGCCCGGCGTTGTTGATCCTGAACGGCGCCCGCGCGGTGTCCGGCAGCGCGGTGAGCACCCCGTGCGACCAGCTGAAGCCATGGCTGTCGTACGACCCGTTGTACCCGGAGCCGACGACGTCCCCACGGTCGTTGATCGCGGTCGCGCTGCTGTAGCGCAGACCGGGCAGACCCCCGAGATCAACCGGCGGCACGGTCCGGACGACGGGCACACTCGGGACGGGTGGCACGCGCGTGGCCGGCGGCGCGCTTGCAGTCGTCGGTGGCGCGGCAGTCGTCGGCGGCGCGGCGGTCGGCGTGGACGAGGTGGGCGTCGCGGCGACGGCGACTCCGGTGGACAACGCGGCGACGGTTGCGGCCACCAGCGCCGTCGTTGCTGTCGCCGCCGCCGTTCTGACCGCACGCCTCGAGCGCATCGCCGCCTCCAGGACGGATCCCCAGCCGCCTTCATGGCGACGATATGAAATTAGAAAATCACTCTCCGGCGTCCAGGTGGGGGAGTCGCCCGCCGACACGCCCCCATCCGATCCGCCGTCGGCGTCAGCGTCGGTGTTGGCGTCGGTGTTGGCGTCGGTATCAACCCACCGGGCCGCCGAGGACGATGCCGGGCTGGGCGTCGGTCGAGGCGCTCTGCAACGTCCACATGACCCGCCGAGGGTCGTCGTACGGCCCGGAGATGTAGAACGGCCGGCCGTCCTTGCCGAACGTGATCGCGGACGGCCCCGCCCACGCGCCGAGGTGGCCGACGGCGGCCGCGAGGTCGGGATGCGGTTCGAACCCGAGCCCGCGCGCGTACTCGACGGAGCCCAGCACCAGATCGGCGGCCAGCTCGAGCGGCGCCTCCTGCCACCCGTCCTGGCTGCTGAAGTACTGCTCCCGGAAACGCGGCAGCTCGACGTCGGTCATGACGTCCGGCCCCATCGCGTTCTTGACCCCGAGGCAGTAGACGTCCGCCAGGTACCCGCACACCGACACGCTGCCCCAGCGGTGCGCCCGGGCGACCAGTACCGTCACCAGACCGCCGAGGCTGTTGCGGGCGTCGATGACGATCGGCTCCACCGCGCCGCCGGCCCCGTCGCCGTCGCCGGGGGCGTCGCCGCTTTCGAAGGCCGCGTCCACCCAACCGCGCGCCGGATCCACCGTCAGACCCCGACTCCACCCGGTATTGATCCAGCAGCCGACCAGCGCCGGCTCCCCGGCCGCAGCCTGCGCCTGGACCGCCGCGGCCCGCACCAACGGCGCCACCACGGACGGCGCCACCCCCAGGATCCGCGCGATCTGCTTCGGCGACTTCCCCTCGCCCCGCAGTGCCGCCACCCGTTCCCGCAGCTCGACGTCACTCATGGACGATCACCCTAACGTCGCCGCGCCTGGCTGCTCCGTGCAGAGCCGATGACATCGGCCCGAAACATGTTCTTCGTGGCGTCCTGTCCCAGTATGGTCCTGATTGGCACATGGTTGGCCGAGCGCAATGCAGGGGCAGTCGCGGCGCGCACGATGTTGTCGATAAAGTCGGTGAAATGACCGTTGCCGCGAGTGCGCGTACCGACGTTGAAGGACGGGCGGTTGGTGCCCGCCGTGTTCGAGTAGAGGCAGGTCGCACGGGGCTGCGGCGCGACGAGGGAGCGGTCCTGGGGGCGGCGCATCGGACTGTCGGACCGCGCCAGTAGCGTAGGTCGGCTGCCTAACAGGAGGTTCGGTCGTGCTGCTGGAGGAGCTCAAGTCAGGGCTGCGGGTCGACGGGCTGATTCCCGCCGAGGTCATCACGGTCCTTGCCGTGCAGTGGCACGGTTCTGCCGCCCTCGAACTGACCTACAAGACCACCGCTGGCAACCTGGGCCAGCAGGTGGTGTTCCGTAAGGATCAGGACCAGCTCAGCGTTGCTCAGACCGGTAGTCGTGCCTTCGATGCCGGCGCCAGCGACTTCAAGCTCGTGGCCGAGGCGCAGCGCATCTCGCTGGCCGGGCTGTTCGACCCGATGCTCGCTGTCGCCACGAGTGACGTGCAGCCTCTCCCGCATCAGATCCGCGCGGTGTACGACGAGCTGCTTCCACGCACGCCGCTGCGCTTTCTGCTCGCCGACGACCCTGGCGCCGGAAAGACGATCATGGCTGGCCTCTACATCAAGGAGCTGCTGCTGCGCGATGACGTGAAGAAGTGCCTCATCGTCGCGCCCGGCGGGCTCGTGGAGCAGTGGCAGGACGAGCTCTTCTTCAAGTTCGGTCTACGCTTCGACCTGCTGACCAACCAGCTCGTCGACTCGCAGGTCAATCTCAACGTCTTCGAGACCCACCCGCTGCTCATCGCACGGATGGACCAGCTCTCCCGCAACGGCCAGCTCCAGGCCCAGCTCAGGGAGACCGAATGGGATCTGATCATTGTCGATGAGGCCCATCGCATGGGTGCCCACTACTTCGGCGGCAAGCTGCAGAAGACCAAGCGCTTCCAGCTCGGAGAGCTGCTCGGTGAGATTACCCGCCACCTGCTGCTGATGACCGCGACCCCGCACTCGGGCAAGGAGGAGGACTTCCAGCTCTTCCTGACCCTGCTCGACCGTGACCGGTTCGAGGGTCGGGAGAAAAAGTCCACTGACACCAGCGGGATCATGCGCCGCATGGTCAAGGAGAACCTCCGCACCTTCGAGGGTAAAAATCTCTTCCCCAGGCGCATTGCCGAGACGGTTCCCTATGAGCTGACCGCGTTGGAGTACGCCCTCTACGAGGACGTCACCCATTACGTCCGCGAGGGCATGGACCGGGCTGACCGGCTCGGCGGAAAGCGCAAGAACACCGTCGGCTTCGCCCTCACCGTGCTTCAGCGCCGGCTCGCCTCGAGCCCGGAGGCGATCTACCGAAGCCTCATGCGCCGCTGCGAACGCCTGGAGCGCAAACGCCAGGAGATCCTCGACGGCACCGATCGTGAGCTGGATCAGACCGTCGAGTGGAGCGCGATCGACGGCAACGAACTCAACGCCAAGGAGCTTGAGGACCTGGAGGAGGAGCTGCTCGACGCGGCCACCGCCGCGCAGACGGTAGCGGAGCTCAACGCCGAGCTGCTCGAACTGGCCGACCTGGTGCAGACCGCCAGGCGGGTCCGCGACTCCGGCACCGACCGTAAGTGGACCGAGCTGTCAAAGCTGCTGCAGGACAATCCGGAGATCATCGACTCGGACGGCTGGCCGAGAAAGCTCATCATCTTCACCGAGCATCGAGACACCCTCGACTACCTCCGAGGCAGGATCGGTTCGCTGCTTGGGCGGCCCGAGGCGGTCAAGGCGATTCACGGCGGCGTGCGCCGCGGCGAGCGGCGCCAGATCACCGAGGAGTTCACCAAGAACCGCGAGGTCCAGATCCTGCTGGCGACCGACGCGGCCGGCGAGGGCCTCAACCTTCAGGCTGCCCATCTGATGATCAATTATGATCTGCCCTGGAACCCCAACCGCATCGAGCAGCGCTTCGGCCGGATCCACCGCATCGGCCAGGAAGAGGTCTGCAGGCTGTGGAACCTTGTGGCCGTCAACACCCGGGAGGGCGAGGTCTTCGTCCGTCTGCTGGCGAAGCTCGACCAGATGAGTGTGGCCTACGGCGGCCGGGTCTTCGATGTTCTCGGTGAGGCCTTCGCCGAGACCCCGCTACGCGACCTCCTGCTCGCCGCGATCCAGTACGGCGAGCGTCCCGATGTCAAGGCGAAGATGCACGAGGTCATCGACGCCAGCGTCGGTGACGGACTCAAGGAGCTGCTGGACGAGCGGGCACTCGCTGCGGACCAGCTTGCCGCAGCCGATCTTCAGCGGCTGCGCGAGGCAATGGACGAGGCCCGCGCCTGGCGGCTGCAACCGCACTACATCGAGCTGGCGTTCAAGGCGGCCTTCACCCGCCTCGGTGGCCGGATCGCCCGACGTGAGCAGGGGCGCTACGAGATAGCGAACGTGCCGCAGCAGCTCCGCTCGGTCGGCCAGGGGCCGATCGCGACGAAGTACGAGCGGATCGCCTTCGACTTGGCCCACGTACATCCGGAAGGCCTTGCCCGAGCCGATCTGCTGGCACCCGGCCACCCGCTCCACGACGCGGTCATGGACGAGACAGTTCGCCAACTGGGCGGTGCCCTCAACCAGGGCACCGTGCTTGTCTCCTCGACCCTTGAAGAACCGCACCTGCTTGTGGGCGTCGTCGAGGAAGTCGCCGATGCGACCGGTGCGGCGGTGGCCCGTCGGTTCGGCTACGCCTATGTCGACACCAACGGTGCTGTCAGTTCTGCAGGCCCCGCGCCGTATCTGGACTGTGTCGCCGCTCCTGCGGGTCCGTTGACCGACGCCGCGCGTGCCCTTGCGTGGCTGGCCGATGCTGAGGACAAGGCCACGAGCTGGATCATCGCCAACCAGCTGCCCGGGTACCTCGCCGAAGTCCAGCCTCGCCGGCTGGCGGAACTGACGAAGGCCCGTGGGCTGGTCACGGAGCGGCTCACCAAGGAAAGCGACCGTCTGCTGTACGAGGCGGTGATCGCCTCGGAGGAGGAGCAGAAGGGCGAGAAGCCCAAGGAGTCGTCCGACAGCCTCAACCGCAAGGCGGTCGAGCTCGACAACCGGCTCCGCAAGCGCCTCGAACTGCTCGACCAGCAGCAGCTCATGTCCACCAAGCCGCCCCGGCTGGTCACCGCCGCCCTGGTGCTGCCCATCAGCATGATCGAGGACGAACTGGCGCAGTCTGCGCCGATGCACGCCAAGGAGACGAAGGAGGTGGAGCGCCGCGGCGTCGATCTCGTTATGGCGCGCGAACGGGAGCTCGGCCGCGAGCCTGTCGAGCAGGCGTTCAACAACAAGGGCTTCGACATCCTGTCGACCGATGCCGACGGCGACACCTACCGCATCGAGGTCAAGGCTCGTATCGACGGCGCCACCGACTTCTTCATCACCCACAACGAGGTGATGACCAGCAAGAACGCCGCCCCGCGCTACCGGCTCGCACTCGTCAGGGTGGACCCACGCGGAGCCCGGCACGACGAGGCCCGCTACCTCGACGCCCCCTTCGCCACCACCGACTTCGGCGACTTCGACTCCACCGGCCTGCGCGGTAACTGGGCCAGGACCTGGGCCAAGGGCAAGGCCCCGTTCTGATGGCGGTGGCCGCCGCTTCGACTCTTGTCGCTATTCTGGCGAACCCACCTCTGACAGACGGCCGGCGCACGTTGAGCCGGGTGGCGTTGGCAGGTGAGCTGCTCGGCTTCGCCGAGGTCAAGGTGGCTAACCTGTTCTCGATGCCCTCGCATGCCACCGGTGACATCGACGAACTCGGCGCGACCGCCGCCGGCTGGTTGGCGGCGAGGCCCTCCCTGGAGTCGGCGCTCACCGAGGCAGCCGGCGTGTTGCTCGCATACGGAGCTTCGTCTCCGTCTGGTCCAGCGCGCACCCACTTCCGTGAGCAGGCCGCCTGGCTCCGGACCCGCCTCGACGAGCTGGCGTTACCGGGTTGGCAGGTTGGTGACGGCCCGCGACATCCGTCCCGGTGGCAGCGCTGGACCAGCCGAGAGCATCCTGACATCCCGTTCACCGAGGCAGTACGGCGCAGTATCGTCCCAGTTCGCGTAAATTTTGTCGGATCTGATCGCTAGCTTCTGTAAGTCGCGGTATCAGTTGGCGCAAGGGCGTGCCCGCTCCAGGGCTCAGAGGGTCGAGGAAGTACGTGCAGAAGCGTAAATTGATCGAGGTGGCGCTGCCGCTGGAGGCGATCAACCGGGAGTCCGCCCGCGAGAAGTCCATCCGGCACGGGCACCCTTCGACCCTCCACCTGTGGTGGGCGCGCCGTCCCCTCGCGGCTGCACGTGCTGTTCTGTTTGCCCAGCTCGTGGACGACCCGTCTGCAAGGCCCGAGGAGTTCCCCACCGAGGAGCTGCAGCGCAAGGAGCGCGATCGCCTGCACGCACTGATCGAGTGCCTTGTAATGTGGAAGAACGTGCGCAACGAGGAGCTTCTCGCCAAAGCGTACGCCGAAATTATCAAGTCCACCAACGGCAAGCCGCCGTCAATTCTTGATCCTTTTGCAGGTGGCGGGACCATTCCGCTGGAGGCTCAGAGGCTCGGCCTTGATGCGCATGCATCCGACCTCAATCCAGTGGCCGTACTGATCAATAAAGCACTAATTGAAATACCGTCGAAATTTCACGACAAACCCCCTGTTTATCCTGGCCTGGCTGACTCCGAGATCCGTACTTGGAAGGGAGCCGAGGGCCTTGCTGCTGACGTGCGTTCCTACGGTGCTTGGATGCGAGACCAAGCCGAGAAGAACATCGGTCGTCTTTATCCCAGGGCTGATCTTCCAGACGGCTCCAAAGCCTCGGTTATTGCCTGGATCTGGGCTCGTACCGTCACCTGTCCGAATCCGGGGTGCGGTCTTGCGATGCCTTTGGTTCGATCTTGGTGGCTGGGTAAGAAAAGCGGTAAAGAGGCGTATGTCGTCCATCGAGTCGTTCCCGATGTCAATCACTTCTCGGGCAAGCGGGTCGTTTTTGAAATCAGGCAGGGCAAGGAAAATGGGCCGACCGCTTCAACGGACGGGACTGTATCGAAAACTGGAGCACGTTGTATAGCTTGCAATGCGGCGGTGGACCTAAAGTATGTGCGTGCAGAAGGTCGCGCCGGGCGTGTTGGCGCCCAGCTTATGGCCGTGGTAGCTGAAGGTAAGAGAAGGCGTATATACCTTGCGCCTACGGAGGGGCACGTAATGGCTTCCGTGGTCGATCGTCCGGATGATATACCCGATTCGGCGCTCCCAGGCGAGGCCCTTGGATTTCGAGTCCAGGCATACGGAATGATTAGATGGTCTGATCTTTTTACAAGCCGCCAGCTTACTACTCTGACGACCTTCAGTGATCTGGTCTCCGTCGTAAGAGAAAGAGTCCTCGCTGCGGAACCCGTCAAGCTGTTTGAGGCAGTGTTGTTCGAAAACTAGCTACTTGCCGGTTCCGGGTCTGGCTGCT
>NZ_JALKFW010000024.1:0-8739 GCF_023243055.1 Frankia sp. AgPm24
CCCCCGGGGGCGCCCCGCGGGCCCCCCGGGGGCGGGGGGCCGGGGGGGGCCCCCGCCCCCCGGGCGCGCGGCCGAGGACGTCACCCGACACCGCGAGGACGCGGTCAAGCTGGTCGCCGGCCTGATCGCGACCGACCGTCGAGCCCAGGAACGGTCGGCCGACCGGCGGCGGGAGCGAGACGAGGCCCGGTCGGTCCTCGATGGGGCGGCCGAGGCCGTAGCCGGCGCCGAGGCGACCCGGCAGGCCGCCTCGGTCGCGTTCGTCGACGCGGCGCGCCGCCACCTCGAGGGCACCGAGCAGCTCCGCCTGACCGACCTCGACGACGTCCTCGCCACCGTGGCCGACTGGCTGGACGGTTTCGACGGGGACAGTCCGCTGATCACCGCGGTCATGGCGCGCACCCGCGAGCTGGAGAACGAGTTCGGCGCCGCCGACCAGCGGCTGCGTACCACCGTCGCGCAGGCGCAGGCACGGATGCGCGACCTGAGCACCGAGCGTCGCGCCCTGGCCGAGGGGGCGCGGCTGTCCCCGCCGGCCCCGCCGACCCGCGCCGGCGACCGGGACGGCCGGCCGGGAGCGCCACTGTGGCAGCTCATCGAGCCGCGCGAGGCGGGTCCGACACCCGCGCCGGCCCTGGCGGCCTCCCCACCGCCGGGTCCGGCGGAGATCGCCGGGCTGGAGGCGGCGCTGGAGGCGTCCGGGCTGCTGGACGCCTGGCTCAGCCCCGACGGGCGGCTGCTCGCCCCCGGTACACACGACGTGGCCATCGTCGCCGACGGGGCCGGCGCGGGCCCTGTCGGCGACCACCATCTCGGCGCGGTGTTGTGTCCCGCGGTCGACCGCTGCGACCCGGCAGCGGCCGCCGTCCCCGACACGATCGTGGCCGCCGTCCTGGCCCGCATCGGGTACGTCCCCGCGGATACGTCCGGCGCGGCGGATCCGGACGCCGTCGACCGGGTCGGCGACACCTGGGTCGCCGCGGACGGGCGGTTCCGCGTCGGGCGGCTGCGCGGCTCCTGGACCAAACCGGCGGCCCGCTACCTCGGGCACGCGGCGCGTGAACTGGCCCGCCGCAACCACCTCGCCGACATCGACACCGAACTGGCCGCCCTTGACCGCGAGATCGCCGAGCACGACGCGGCCCGTGTGACCCTGCGCCAGCGCCGGGCCACACTCAACGACGAGGTGGCCGGCCTCCCGGCGGACACCCCGGCCCGCCACACGTTCGCCGCCGCCCGCCAGGCCGACCGCGACCGACACCGCGCCGACGCGGTCCACCAGACGGCCACGCGGACCGCGGAGCGGGCCGAGGACGCGTTCCGGCAGGCCCGGGCCGAACGCGACGAGACCGCCGCCCAGCTCGGCCTGCCGGTCGCGACCGACGAGCTCGAGCAGACCCGCGAGGCGCTCGTCGCCTACCGCGTCGCCCTGTCCGCGCTGTGGCCCGCGGTGCGGGAACGTGTCGCCGCCGCGGCCCAGCTCGCGCAGACCGAGCAGGACCTGGCCGACGTCCAGGAGCAGGTCGAGCGGCGCGAGATCCAGCGTGCCGACGCCCGCGGCGAGCACCTGTCAGCCCGCACGGCGTTCGAGACGAGGGAACGCACGGTCGGCGCCGCCGTCGCCGAGGTACAGCGCCAGCTCGCCGCCGCCCAGCACGCTCTGGACTCCGCCACCGTCCGGCGCCGGGAACTCGGCCAGCTCCGGCTGACGATCGCGGAGGCGGTCGGCCAGGCCCGCGGGCAGGAGAGCGGTCTCACCAGCCGGGTCGCGGACCTCGGCGAGCAGCGCCGGGAGGCGGCCGGCCGGCTGCGCCGCTTCGCCGCCGGCGGACTGCTGGCCATCGCCCTGCCCGAGCTGGCGTTCCCCGACACCGGCCGGGAATGGACACCCGACCCGGCGGTGCGCCTCGCCCGCCAGATCGAGGCGGCGGTCGGCGAGGTGGACGACTCCGACGCCGGCTGGGACCGGGTGCAGAAACTCATCGCGGCCGAGCACGGCACCCTGCGGGAGGTGATGAGCCGCCACGGCCACCACGCCGCCGCGACGCTCACCGACGACGGCTGGGTGGTCGAGGCGACGTTCCGCACCCGCATGATGAGCCCCGCGGAGCTGGCCGACGCGCTCGGCGTCGAGGTGACCGAACGGCGTCGCCTGCTGACCGAACGGGAACGGACCATCCTGGAGAACCACCTCGTCAGCGAGGTCGCCAGCCATCTCCAGGACCTGATCAGCGACGCCGAGCACCAGGTCGAGCGGATGAACGCCGAGCTCGACGAGCGGCCCAACAGCACCGGCATGAAACTGCGCTTCCAGTGGCGTCCCGGCCCGGACGCGCCACCCGGCCTGGGCCCTGCCCGGGACCGCCTGCTGCGCCAGGTCGCGGACGCCTGGTCACCCGCCGACCGGGAAGCCGTCGGCGCGTTCCTGCAGGCGCAGATCAAGGCCGAGCGCGACCGGGACGCCGGCGGGACCTGGCTGGAACACCTCGGCCGTGCCCTCGACTACCGCCGCTGGCACGTGTTCGCCGTGCAGCGCTTCTCCGACGGCCAGTGGCGCTCGGCGTCCGGCCCGGCCTCGGGCGGCGAACGGGCCCTGGCCGTCACCATTCCGCTGTTCGCGGCCGCGTCCGGGCACTACCGCTCGGCCCGTAAGTCGCACGCGCCCCGCCTCGTCATGCTCGACGAGGCGTTCGCGGGCGTCGACGACGACGCCCGCGCGTCCTGCCTTGGCCTGCTCGCCGTCTTCGACATGGACGTCGTCATGACCAGCGAGCGGGAATGGGGCTGCTACCCGACCGTCCCGGGCCTGGCCATCAGCCAGCTGTCCCGGCGGGACGGCATCGACGCGGTCCTGGTCACCCGCTGGCGCTGGGACGGCCGCCAGCGCCTCCCCGCCGGCGTCGGGCGGCCCGCCGGCGTTGCCACCGCTACCGACGTGCGGCCCGGCGCCGCCGCGGCTGCCGAGAACACACTGTGGGACGAGCCGTGAGCACAGAGCCGGTGATCCACCACGGTGCGACCGGCTTCGACCTGACCGAGGTCGGGACAGCCGTCAGTGGGACGGTCGACCTCGAACGGCTCGGCCGGCTGTTCGGGCCACCGACCCAGTGGATCCTTGCACGGGCGCGGTCCCGGCTGGAGCGGGGCGGGTCCCTCACCGGCGCACTCACGTTGCCGGATCCGTCCGAGCAGCAGCGCGTCGCCCTCGCCGGGCTGCTGGGACGCCGCCCCCGGTCGGGCCGTTCCCTGCGGGTCGACGTGGACGACCTCGACACGGTCGTGCGGCGCAGCGGATGCGCGCCGAGCCTCGCGGCCGCCGTCGTCGCGCTCACCGGTCCCGTCGTCGACCGCGCCGCGCTCGCCGCCGAGGCGGCCCGCGACTGGCAGGCCGTGTTCGCCCTGGCCGATCCCCTCGTGGACGCTCGCCCGGCGCTCGGGGCCTGGCGGGACCGGCTTGGCACCACCGGTCTGCTGCGCCGGCTCGCCGGTTCGCGGGAGGAGGGGCAGGCGCTGATGGCGGCGGCGGTGTCCGTGCTGGGCGCGCTGCCGGCCGACGGCGCGCCGATCTCGGTGTTCGCCGCCCGGGTGCTGGGCGACGGTCACGGCCTGGACACCGACCGCCCCCTGTCCAGTCTGCTGCTCGACGCTGTCGCCCTGCTCGGCCGGTCGCTCAGCGCCGATGCCGATGATGGCGACGCTGGCGATGATGGTCCGGACGAGCTGGTGGGACGGACCGCGCGGTCCGCCGAGTGGCGCCGGGAGGCCTGGGCCGCGGTCGGCGTCCTCGTCAGCGAGCTGGCGCTGCCCGTGCTGACACTCGGGCTGCCCGGCAACCGGCACAGCGTGACCGGCCGCGTCCTGGACCTGTGGCGGGGGGCCGGTGAGCCCGTGCACCTGTCACTGCGCCAGCTGGTGGGCGACCCACCGACCCTGACCGCGCTGGCTGGCACGGCCGTGTTCGTCTGCGAGAACCCGGCGGTCGTGAGCGCCGCCGCGGACCGGCTCGGCGCCCGATGCCGGCCGCTGGTCTGCGTCGGAGGTATGCCGGCCGCGGCCGCCGCCTCCCTGCTGCGCCTGCTCGCCGACGCGGGCGCCGTCCTGCGCTACCACGGCGACTTCGACTGGGGCGGGCTGGCCATCGCGAACACCGTCACCACCCGGTTCGGCGCCGTCCCCTGGCGGTACGACCGGGCCCACTACGAGCGGGCACTACGGCCCGGGCTCGCCAGGCTCACGGGACGCCCCGTCGACGCCCGGTTCGACCCCGACCTGAGCGATGCCCTTGGCGAGCACCGCCATCGGGTTGAGGAGGAGGCCGTCCTCGACGACCTGCTGGCCGACCTCGGCCCCACTCCACCGGCCGACCCCGGTGACGCGCCGAGCGTCGCCAGCCGCGATCCCCACTGACCTTCCAGGTCCGCGGGCACGTCGACCGACGTTCTCGGCCGCGTGGAACAAATGACCCGGCGGGTCCCGGGGGCGAGAGGGTGCTTCGCGTCCCTTCCAGGCGTGCGATGAGGTTGTTGCCCCCGCGGCACTCGGAGAATTCTCGAGCGGTCTCTCCCCAGATCGATACGTTGTGACGATAGCCGCGAAACACGAAGGGCCGATGATGAAGGCAGCGTTGATGGCGGAGGTCGCGGCAGGGATCACCCGCGATCTGCGGGCTTTGATCGCGGCCGACGGAGATCAGGTGCAGGGCCGGGAGCCGATCGCTGAAGGTCCGCCGGATTCTGATCAGGTAACCCGGCGGCGGGCCTACGCGCCGATGGACGGAAGCACCCCGCCACCTCCCCCCGCGGGCCCTTGGGGCAGCGTCGCTCTCCTCGATGTCGGCACCACGGGAGACCTTCTGGTCATCACCTTTCGATGGTCGCCCACCGGGCAGGTCTTCGCACATGTCAGTAACCTCGCCGAGTTCCTGGACGACGCACGACTGGCCGCCGGCATCATCCAGTACCAGTTGCAGCGGCTGCTGCTGTCCGCCCGCTGGCCCGAACCCGTACCTGCTTTGGCCGTCGGCACCGTCACGATCGTGACCGGCCTCGCCTGAACCGCAACACCGGCCGCCGGCGCGTCCATCCGGGTTCGGGCTGCCGGCCGCTGGGCTCCCGGGCATCCGCGTCGGACTGTGCCGCGCTGTGCGCGTGTCCGTCGGTAGGCTGAGCCGTCAGCGAACGGAGAGGCGGAGAGGCGGAGATCCCGGGTGGGCACGATGTTCACGACACCGGTGGCCCTGGTACGCCTGTCCTACCTGGTCAACTCGCTCTACGCCGACGTCTGCGCGCGCCACGGGCTGTCGGTGCCGCAGGCGCAGCTGATGTGCGTGCTCAAGGACCAGTCGCGCGGCATGGGCGAGATCAGCGCGATGCTGCGCCTGGACAAGTCCAGCGTCACCGGCCTGGTCGAACGGGTCGAGCGCCGCGGCTATCTGACCCGCGCGATGTCGGCGACCGACCGCCGCGCCATCACCGTCAGCCTCACCCCCGCCGGCAAGGAACGCACCGACGCCTTCTACGACGAGGTCAGCGAACGGCTGACCGACCTGGCCGCCCACGCCCCCGCCAGGGACCGCGACCACCTGACCCGCATCGCCACCCTCCTCGTCCTGGACGAGAACGTCCCCGACGTCTTCGGCACCGTCACCCCTTGACCACGGTGCCGTCCAGCACCGGGGCGAGGTCGAGGCCGGTGGCGGGCAGGGCGGCGCGGATGCGGGCGGCGAGCAGGGTCCAGTCTGCGAGACGGGCCGAGGTGGTGCGGTAGGCGAGACCGACGCGGCGGTGCGGGGCGGGATGGCGGAAGGTGGCGACGGCCAGGCCCCGGCCCTCGCCGACCTCGACCGGAACGGCCGCGGCGGGCAGCAACGTGAGGCCGAGGCCGCCGGCGACCATCTGGACGATGGTGGACAGGCTCGCGGCGCGCAGCGCCGTGCGTTCCTGGGCGCCGGCCTCATGGCAGACGTCCAGCGCCTGGGCGCGGAAGCAGTGGCCGTCCTCGAGCAGGAGCAGCTCCTGGCCGCCGAGCGCCGCGACCGGCAGCGAACTTCCCCCGGCCAGTGGATGGGCGGCGGCGGTGACCAGGACGAACTCCTCGTCGTAGAGGGGGATCTCGCCGATGCCGGGCTCGTCGTTGGGCAGCGCGAGCAGCGCGAGGTCGAGCGCGCCGCCGCGCAGCTCGGCCAGCAGGGTCTCGGTCTGCGCCTCCCGCAGCCGCAGCGGCGGGGTCCGGCCACCAGTATCCGCACCGCCGTCGCCTCCGCGCAGCGCGGGCAGCAGGCGGGGCAGCAGGTAGGGGGCGATGGTCGGGATGACGCCCAGGCTCAGATCTCCGGCGAACGGCTCGCGGGCCCGCAGCGCCACCTCGGTCAGGTCGTCCACGGCGCCGAGCACGACCCGGGCGCGGCGGACGATCTCCTCGCCGACGCCGGTGAGCAGCACGCTGCGCGTGGTGCGTTCGACCAGGCTCACCGCGAGGGTGCGTTCGAGGGCGGCGACCGCGCTGGACAGGGTGGGCTGGCTCACGTGCAGCGAGGCCGCGGCCCGACCGAAGTGACGGTGGTCGGCGACGGCCACCAGCGCACGAAGCTGGGTCACTGTGGGCTGCGGACTAGCCATAGAGCGAGGCTATCAAAACTGCGGAACTTTTCGATTTTACTTCTCAGTTGTTGCTGACGAGAGTGGGCCACGTACCGGACTTCTCCCCGGGGCCCTGCCCCACAGCGGCTCGCGCCCTGCCCGGCGCCACCCGCACCCGGCAGGCCCCACCTCGAAAGGAGCACGTGGACGTGCTGACCGTTGGCGACACCTTCCCTGCCTACGACCTGACCGGCGTCGTCACCAGCGACCCGGACACCGCGTTCGTCCAGGAGTCCTCCACCAGCCGGGCCGGCAAGTGGCGAGTCGTGTTCTTCTGGCCGAAGGACTTCACCTTCGTCTGCCCGACCGAGATCGCCGCCTTCGGTCGCATCAACGACGAGTTCGCCGACCGGGACGCACAGGTCCTCGGCGTGTCCACCGACAGCGAGTACGTCCACCTGGCCTGGAAGCAGAACCACCCGGACCTCACAGACCTGCCGTTCCCAATGCTCGCCGACCTGAAGAAGGAGCTCACCGCCGGCGCCGGCGTGCTCGGTGACGACGGTGTGGCGCAGCGGGCGACCTTCATCGTCGACCCCGACAACGTCATCCAGTTCGTCATGGTCACCGCCGGCAGCGTCGGACGGAACCCGGCCGAGGTGCTGCGGGTGCTCGACGCCCTGCAGACCGACGAGCTGTGCCCCTGCAACTGGCAGAAGGGGGAGGCGACGCTGGGCAGCGCGGCCCCGGCCCCGGCCCCGCAGCCGGTCGGTGTCTGATGTCCGTCGCCCGACTGCGGGAGCTGCTCCCCGACTACGCCCGTGACCTGCGACTGAACCTCGGTTCGGTGACGAGCCAGTCGCAGCTGTCCCCCCGGCAGCTGTGGGGCACGGTGCTGGCCGCGGCGATCGCGAGCCGCGGGCGCACCACGCTCGCCGAGCTCGAACCCGAGGCGGTGCAGCACCTCGACCCGGGCGCGGCCACCGCGGCCCGCACCGCCGCCGCGGTGATGGCGATGAACAACATCTACTACCGGACGCTGCACCTGCTCGAGGACCCGGAATACTCCCGGCTGCGGGCGGGTCTGCGGATGAACGCGCTGGCCAACCCGGGTGTGGACAAGGTCGACTTCGAGCTGTGGTCGCTGGCCGTCTCCGCGGTCAACGGCTGCGGACGCTGCCTGACCGCGCACGAGCACGAGCTGCGCGAGCGTGGCGTGGCCCGCGAGGTGATCCAGGACGCGATCCGGGTCGCGTCCGTCGTCCACGCCGTCGCGGTGACCCTGGAGGCCGCGGAGACCTCCGCGGCGATCACCACGACCGTCTGAGTCACCCTCCGACCGTCACCGTCCGTGGCCCCGCATCCTCGCAACGGGTGCCGGGCCACCGGCCGTTTCCGGGCCACCGAGCCCCCGCCGCCCCGACCGGTCAACCAGTCGGACGAACACCCTCCGGCCGACGACAGCGCGTAGCCACCTCTCTGACCGGGACCCACCGCCGGCGGGACGGAGCCCTCGGACGGGCCGGTGCGACTCCGCCCGTCACCACCGACAGCCCCGCGAACGGGGTCACATCGTCCCAGGTCAACCGGCACCTCGCCCCGGGCCGACCGGCGCGGACGGGCAGCGGGCACGGTGTAAGCGAGCAGCTCGGTAGGTGGATGACACATCGGGCGCTACATCTACTCTGCGTAACAATCTGCGTATTACAGCGTGGTACTCCCACGCCCCCCAGGACCGACCTCTCCGACGCGCTGCCACAATGCGACCTAGTAAGCACGGTTGGTAGCCAACTGGTTTGCAGTGGTTACGAGCCACCTATCAATGGTCACGCTCAGGCAGCCGCGTCGAACCGGGACAGGCAGCCGTCACCAGGGGGAACAAAAGTATGACGCTTACGCCGTCCGCAGATCTCGCGACGTCCCGCGTCGCGCCACATCCGGTGCGCCTGAGCCGTGGCACCACCGCGGAGGGGACCGCGGCCAGGACCATCACCCGCGGGCTGGGGGGCCCGCTGCTGGCCGCGAACCGGGTCGGTCAGCACGTCCGGGTACCCAAGACCGCCGAACTCGTCGCCGCCCACCTGCGCCGCCAGATCGTGCGCGGTGAACTCCACGAAGGCGACGCCCTACCCCCCGAAGCCGTCCTCATGGAACAGTTCGG
>NZ_JALKFW010000025.1:0-8691 GCF_023243055.1 Frankia sp. AgPm24
GCGGCGGGGCTCGCCGTGATCGCCTGCGGAGACGGAGTGAGACCACCCCACTCCTAGAGTGGGGAGGCGTCTGTCAGCGAAACAGGAAAACCTGCCCGCGAGGGTAGGAATCCCCGGTCTTCAGACCGGGGAGGATGTCAAAGCCCTGGAGACCGCGTCCGAGAACCCCGTCCGAGAGAGCGTGCTCGCGCGGGACGTCAGGCCTCGGCATCTCCCGGTATTCGTCGGCGGCGGTCAAAGGCCAGGTAGGCCGGCCGAAGCAGCGGCCGCAGATCCGCACCGACCCCATCCGCGAGAGCGGCGCCATCTGGACCAGTGCGATCCGAACCGGCGGTGTCCGAACCTGCGGTGTCGGGCCCGCTGGTGCGCAGCGGTCCGCACCGGTCGAGCACGCTGGTGTGGTCGACCTGGCTCGACGCGGGCAGCGTGTCCGTGACCCGATCGGAGCGCGGGTGCGGCGGCGCGCTGGCCGAGTCCGCCCAGAACGTCGCCACATCGCGGGGCAGCGCGGTGGCGTCCCTCCCCCCACCTGGCACCGGGCCGCCGTCCGCCACCCGCGCGGGGTCCGACCCGGCCGCGCGGACGGGGACGGGGACGGCTGCGAGACCAGCGACGGACACGGGAACGGGGACGGGCACACCGCGGTAGGTGCGCAGGCTGTCGAGCAGGACGTCGCGTTCCCTGCCGCGCAGCGCGAGCAGCTCGAACGGATCATGGTCGAGGTGGCGGGCGAGGGCGTGGCAGGCGGCGGCCAGGTGGGCGCAGGGGCGCTGCCAGTCGGTGCAGGTGCAGTCCATGGCCAGGTCGTCCGCGCCGGTCGGCAGCGGGGACAGACCCAGCGCGGTGAACAGCCGGTCGACGTCCGGTGGCACGGTGCCCACGAGCAGCGACGCCGCGTAGCTGGCCCGGCTGGCCAACGCGCGCTCGATCCGAGCCCACTGGCCGCCGGTGAACGTACGGACGGCGAGCCGCGCCTTGTGGATCTCCGGGTCGGCCCGGGTCGCGGGGACGTCCCCGTCGAGGTGGCGGACGCGGGCGACGACCAGGTTGCCCGTGCGGCGTAGATCGAGGACGGCACCGGTGCGGTCCAGGCGACGCCCGTCGCGCAGCGCGGCGGTCATGCCGAGGTCCTCGACCAGGGCGAGCAGCCGCCGCGACCAGCTGGACCGGGTCGACCGGGTGGCGGCGGCCGGCTCAGACATCGAGGGCCTCGGGGGCGAGGACGCACAGGTCGCGCAGGTCCGCGGCGGACAGGGTCGCCAGCCACGACTCGCCGTTGCCGATCATCGTCCGGGCCAGAGCGGTCTTGTCCGCGAGCATCCGGTCGAGGCGTTCCTCGAGCGTGCCCATGCAGACGAACGTGCGCACCTGCACGGCTCGGCGCTGGCCGATCCGATGGGCACGGTCGGTGGCCTGCGCCTCGGTGGCCGGATTCCACCACCGGTCCAGATGCAGGACGTGGTTGGCCGCCGTCAGTGTCAGGCCCGTCCCGCCGGCGCGCAGCGACAACAGGAAGATGCCCGGGCCACGGCCCTGCTGGAACCGTTCGACCATCGCGTCGCGGTCGTGCCGTGGCGTCCCGCCATGCAGGAACGTGACGTCCACACCATGGCGTTCGGCGAGGTACGGCGTGAGCATGGCGCCGAACCGGGCGTACTGGGTGAAGCACAGCGCGCGTTCGCCGGCGGCGACGATCTGGTCGAGGACCTCCTCGACCCGGATGAGCTTGCCGGAGCGTCCCGCCAGCGCGGAGGCGTCGTCCAACAGGTGCGCCGGATGGTTGCACACCTGCTTCAGCCGGGTCATCGCGGTGAGCACCACACCCTTGCGCCGGTTCGGCGAGGTGTCGGCGAGCTGGTCGAGCAGGTCGTCGAGCACCGCGCGGTAGAGCGAGACCTGCTCGGGCGTAAGCGTGCACAGCTCCCGCAGCTCCGTGCGTTCGGGCAGCTCGGCGAGGACCGCCGGGTTCGATTTCAACCGCCGCAACAACACCGGACGGACCCGGGCCCGCAGCCGCCGCGCCGCGTCGGTGTCGTCGTAACGTTCGATCGGGACGGCGTAGCGCGCCCGAAACCGCGAGGCGCTGCCGAGCAGACCGGGATTGAGCACATCCATGATCGACCACAGGTCGGCGAGCCGGTTCTCCACCGGCGTGCCGGTGAGCGCGACCCGGTGGCGGGCGGGCAGCCGCCGCACCACCTGCGCGACCTGGGTGCCACTGTTCTTGATCTGCTGCGCCTCGTCCAGCACGATCCTGTCCCAGCCGATCGCGGCCAGTTCCGCCGCGTCCCGCCGCACCACCGCGTAGCTGCTGATCACCAGGTCGTGCGCCGCCGCCACCCGCGCGAGCTCGCCCCCCCGTGCCCGCTCGCCGCCATGATGGACGAGTACCCGCAGCCCCGGCGCCGCCCGCGCCGCCTCACCCGCCCAGTGCCCCACCACGGACGTCGGACACACCACCAGCGTGGGCGCCCGCGTCCCGACCGGCCGAGGTACGTCGCCACCGTCGGGTGTCGTGCCGCGTCGCGCCAGGTCGCCCTGGCGGGTGTGCAGTTCGAGGGCCAGCACCTGGACGGTCTTGCCAAGCCCCATGTCGTCGGCGAGCAGCGCCCCCACACCGAGCCGGTCCAGGAACACCAGCCACGCGAGCCCGCGGCGCTGGTAGGGCCGCAACGTCACCGCCAGCCCCGCCGGCACCCCCACGAACTCCAGCACGTCGTCCGCCGCGCCATCCGCCGCGCCACCGGTACCACCCGCGCCCAGCGATCCGTCCAACAACGCGCCCAGCCAGCCGTCGGCCTGGACGTCGACCTCCAGCTCGCCCCAGCCCGCACCATGACCGTCCAGCCCGGCGTGGCGCAGGGCCTCGCGGGCCGTCATCATGGCCGCGGACGGAGTTCCCACAGCGGACGGAGTTCCCACAGCGGACGGGGCTCCCGCGGCGGACACGCGGCGGGTGTGGTCGAGTCCGGCGGCGAGCAGGGCCGGGTCGAGGCGGGTCCACCGGCCGCGGACCCGCACCAACGGCACCTTCGCCGCGGCCAGCTCGGCCAGTTCGGCGCGGCTGAGGCGCTGGTCGCCCAGGGAGACCTCCCAGCGGAAGTCGACCATCTCCTCCAGGCTCATCGCCGCGTCCCGCACGCTCGCCACCACCGGGTTCACCGCCCGCAGGCTCAGCGTGAGCCCCACCCGGGCCGGCTGTCGCCAGTGGGTGGGCACGAGCACCTCGAAACCGGCCCGCTCCAGATCGTCCGCGACCCGCAGGAACGCGAAGGCCTCGGCGACGTCGAGGTGCACGACGGCGGGTCTCGCCTCGAGCAGCGCGCGTCGCAGCGGCGCCCAGACGACGGCGGCGCGTCCCAGGGCGGCCAGCAGCGTGTCCTGGGGATGAGCGGGCCAGCTGGCGAGCCGGTCGGCATGGCCGTCCCAGACCCGGTCGGCACCGACCAACAGGCTCGGCTCGGACGCCGGCCGCAGCAGGAACTCGACGCGCCACCGCGCCTCGGGGTCCGCCGCGTCCGCCGGCTCATGCAGCCGAAAGCAGGTGACGACCGCAGGCGACACCGCGGCCCGCGCCCGCCACACCGCGACCCGAGCGGCGAGCCCGCGCACCTCGTCCGCCGGCCCACCGAACCGTGCCTCGCCCCCCAGCGCCGCGACCCACCGCCGGCTGACCTCGTTCACCTCGATCCCGCCATCTCCGATCGCGCTGCTCTCGGCCGCGGCGCGGTCGGCGGGTGCGGCGACGTCGAGGCGCCGGCGGGCCTGCGCGTCGACGGCCGCGGCCAGCGCCTGGCGCAGCGCGTCATCCGGTGACATCACGTCGTGCGGCCCTGACGTCGGCACCGGCGACGCCGCGCAGCGCAAGGCGGGTGGCATCGCATCGCGCAGATCGGCGAAGTGGCGCAGATCGGGGCCGGCGAGCACTGGTACCCACCGCGCGTCGGGCCCGTCCACCGTCAGCACCACGTCGGGCAGGACCCGGCCGCGGTCGAGCAGTTCGCCGGCGAACGCGCAGATCTCGGCGAGGAACCGTAGTGACGCCCCCGCTACCCAGCCGGCACCACCCTCGCGCATGACACGCGGTTCGGCCGCCAGATCGGCGCGGACGACCGCCACCCGCCATCGGTCCAGCGAGGGCCGCATGGCGACCCCGACCGCACTGTCATCACCAGTCGAGCCGCTGTGGTCGCTACCGCTGGTAGCGCCGGGGTCGCTGGTAGCGCCGGGGTCGGTGTCAGCGGTGGAATCGGTGTCAGCGCGCAGGCCGGACAGCAGAGGAGACGGCAGCGGGCCGCCGGAGTGACTCGGAAGCGTGACGTTCGCATGGACGTCGACCGGTGCCGAGGACCGGTGGTAGGGCGCCGTCAGGCGCACAAGCGCGGCCAGGGATGCCGCGAAGGGATGGTCCCGCTCGCCGCTACCGCCCACACCGCGGCGGCGCCGCGGGGCCCCGGACGGGAACGGGAGCGGGTCGTCCGGTGGCACGCGATCGGCATCCTCGGCCCACAGGCAAGGACCGCCCGGCCCGGACAACGCATGGAGCACGAGCATCCGCGTCCCTACCTCCGAGACCCACCCTACCCGCGCCTCCCACCGCCCCCACCCGCGTGTCCACAGCCCTCAGCGTCGCGACGAGCCAGCTCGACCGGGCTGGCGGCGACGCTCCCGCCGGGATGACGCCGCCGGGATGACGCCGCCGGGATGACGCCGCCGGGATGACGCCGCTGGGACGGCACCGGCGCGGCCGGGCGGGACCACGCGACATGCGAACGGAGGAGTCAGGTTCCGCCGGCCGGCCGCGTAGCCTGCCCCGAGACTTCTTCAGGTAATTATTCGTGTACCTAATGTCCTGGCGGGCGGACCGGGCGGACCGGGTGAAAAGCGGACCGGGTGAAAAGAGGCGAGGGCACGTGGCTGGTACGGCGGGCGAGATCATCCTGGTGACGAACTGCGTCCCGCGGACACGGCGCGGGCCCTCAGCCGCGCATCGGGACGTCACATCGAGCACGTGCGGGTTCCCCTCGACGCCGTCCGGGCGCACAACGCGTCCTACGCCGACGCCGTGAGCTTCGTCAACGGCCGGGGCGGCTACCAGGCCGACATCGCGGCGACCCGCGCCCTGCATCCGCGGCTGCTGACCTTCGACGCCTGGCTGCGCCAGCAGGGAGCCGCCAGGCTGGCCGCGCTGTTCGCCCAGAGCGCCGGCTGAGCTTGGGCGCGAAGTAGGCGCCTGTCCGACGATGACGACCGTTCCGGACACAGCTCAACGGCTGGAGGTCACCGGTGACGGACGTCGCGCGGGTGCGTGTTCTCGCCGTGGGCACCGCCCTTCCGGGGAGTCGGTGGTGCGCGCCATCGACCGCGACAGCGCCCTCGCCGCGCTCGTCACCAGCACGTCCACACCGGTCGTCGAGACCGGCGTACGTCGCCTCGCTGCGGTCTGAGCTCCCCCTCGCCCATCCGCGAACCGCTGAGGGCCCGTCCACCGCTACGGACGGAGGCCGGCCCCCGTACCCTCGTGTCGCTCTGGGCCCGCGGTGTCGTCCTGGGCTGGCCGGCGGCTCGTCAACCGGCGACACCAACGCTCGCGGGACAGGGGCCCATCGCGTGATCCGGGCCCACCTGAACCGGGCCGGAGACCTCGGCACTGAGCACGGCCGTCAGCTCGGCCCAGGACAGCACGTTCACCGTGGCGAAGATGGCCTTGGTGTGATCGCGCACCGTGTGCTGGGAGATGCCCAGGGTCCGCACGATCCGGTCGGTGCCATGCCCGGAGATGAGCAGTTCGGCCATCTGACGTTCCCGGGCGGTGAGGCCGTAGAGGGCCAGCAGCACCGGCAGCAGATCGGCCCGGCTCGCGGGCTGGAGTACCACGGCGGTCCGCGGCGCGTCCGGCACGGCGCGCGGCCCACCACCGGTGCCCGCCCCGGCGAGCACCCCGCCCTGGATCAGCAGCCAGCCACCCTCCGGCAGCGGCATCCGTAGCCGGGCCGGCCGCGGTGGGCCGACCGCGGTGGCGTTGGCCTGCGCCTGCAGCCCCACCATGGCGATCGGAACGGGCAGCTCGGAGGGTTCGGCCGCACCGATGCGCCGCAGCCAGCGGTCCGCCTCGGCGGTGGATGCCTCCAGCTGACCGGCGGTATCCAGCAGCAGCGTTCCGGACCCCTCCGAGGGAGTGCGCGGCGGTGGTACGCGGGCGAGCCCCGCGCGCAGCCCGTGCCCCCGGTGGCGCTGCCGTCACGGGCGAGCAGCCGCAGGTGGGCGACGCGTTCGGTTTCGCCATCCTCGCCGAGGATCGCACGGCCAGCAGGTCCCGCGCCGGCGACACGGCGGCGACCGCGCTCACCGAGGGTTTTCGGATCGGCTTCATCGCCACCGCGGTGACGATGGTCGTCGGGGTGCTGGTCGCTGTCCTGCTGCTCCGTGAGGACGGCCGCGGCGAGAAGGTGGACATCGTGGGTGCGCAGGCGGCGGCCCTGGAGGGCAGCGGCTGAGCGTGCGACGCCGTCCCCGGACGTCCAGCGCTTCGGTACGCCATCACCGGGTCCGGTCGGCCCTGGCCTCGTCGACCGGACCCGGGCCGGGCCGGTGCTCCGCCCCACCACCAGCCGGACGGGAAACGTCCCACCAGCCCGGACGAGATACCGGACGAGATCTGAGAGATCGGCTCCGCCGGGAAACACCTCCGTGCGGCCGGACACCGAGCCCGCTCAGCAAGGCTGACTTGGGGAGGCCGGGCCGGCTCAGCCGGGAACCGGAGCCATGTCCACGTGGTGGTCGCCGGCCAGGATCGCGCGATGAACGTCCTGCAGCGCGCGGCATGGCTCCAGGCCCAGTTCATCGCGTAGCCGGAGCCGGGCGAGCCGGTAGACGTCGAGGGCGTCCGCGACCCGCTCCGAGCGGTACAGGGCGACCATGAGGTGACGGTAGAAGGGTTCGTGCAGCGGATGCTCCGCCACGAGGGGGTACAGCCGGGCTATGACCTGGCGGTGGCGACCGAGCAGGAGCTCGGACTCCAGACCGGTCTCGACGCAGTTCAACCGCTGCTCGGCCAGCCAGGTGCCGTACCAGGCGACCATCGGGCTCGCCGGCGGGTGGCCGAGCACCGGACCCCGCCACAGGGCAAGCGCGCTGCCGAAGCAGGTCACGGCCTCGGCGTACTGGCCGCGGCGGACGTGAACGTGTCCCCGGCTGGCCAGCGCGAGGAACTCGTGAGCGTCGAGGGTGTCCGCGCCCAGTTCGAGCAGATAGCCCGGTGCTCTGGTCACGATCGGACTGCCACGCCGCTCGGACCGGAGCAGTTTGCGCAGGTTCGACACCATCACGTGGATGCCGGCGCTCGCGCTGCGGGGAGCGCTGGCCCCCCAGACCTCGTCGATGAGCTGATGTGCGGAGACGACCTCGTTCGGGCGGACCAGCAGGGTGGCGAGCAGGGTTTCGGTCTTGGGGGCCCTGACAAAGGAGTAGTCATTCTCCGTGGCCAGCCGAAGAGGCCCGAGGATCTCGTATCTCATTGCTGTCCCATCGTTTCGGGTATCCCGTTGTGCCGGATGCCGAGGGGCCGGGACAGCGGAATCCGGAGGTCCTGGGGTCGGGCTGCGGGGGAAAGTCGGCCCAACCGGCCGTGATGTGTGGGAGCTGGTCCAGGCCGGGCATTGGCGCACACTTTCAATAATTATGCAGAAATTCTCTCGAGGGTACCCCTGTGTGACCCCTAGTGGACCCCTGTGTCGGTCCTGTCGACAATGTTGCAGAAATGTTGCGGGAACAGTAGGGAGGTCGATGGAGGTCGAGTCGTGTGATATATGTCGTGCAGGGGATCGTCGACCGGAAGTTCAGGGGAGTCCGTCTGTGGAAATCTCCGAGAGGGCCTCCTGCGGCGCCATGCGGCCGCCGACGGCGAGTTTCCGGTAAATTCGAGTGAGATGTTTCTCGACCGTGCTCACCGTGCTGTGCAGGTTCCGCCCTATCCGCCAGGATGAGATGAGACGGGTGATTTGTACTTTCCTGTGACCAGTGTGGGGTAAGGAAAGAAGATCGTGGTGGTGGCGGTGACGGCAGGGCAGGGCAGGGTCGATGATGGTCGGGTGGGTGATCGTGAGCAGGCGCGGCGGGGTCCTGCCCTCCCCGGATCGTCCGCCGCCGGGTGCGCATAGGCGAAGCGGGGTCTCGGAAACGCGGCTCGGGCCTCATCCGGGTCGAGCTCATCTCCGTTACTGGTGCGCAGGATGTCTGCCCGTCTGCCCGTCTGCCCGTCCGTCTGCCCGAGCGGGCGGGGCTCGGCGGTGTTCAGTTCTGTTACCGGTGTGAGTGGTGCCTGTGTCACCGGCGCTTGCCACCACCAGGTTCATCTCTGCCACGGTCACGGCCGGTGGACGGGGTACGCGCTGGTGCCCTGAGCCAGACCGCCTGCGTTGTCCTTGCGGACGAGAGGTGCAGGGACGAGCGCCGCGACCCAGCTGGTCGCAGCACGTCGCCACGCGGCAGCTCTGTACGGACGCCGGGCCAGACGGGTGTATCTCTCCGGTCCGCCACATGGTTGTTGACTTGGTTGGTGTGCTCTGCCTGGTAGGTCAGGCCGGTTGTCTTCTGGCGTCGCCCGGGGGCGGGCTAGCCTCGGGCTTTCACCGGGGTGATCGTCTGTTGGGTTGCCGCAAAGAGGAAAGTGCTCCTGGCCAGGGAGGATCG
>NZ_JALKFW010000026.1:0-8633 GCF_023243055.1 Frankia sp. AgPm24
TGGCGCGCCGCTGGACGTGCTCCGCCGGTACATCGAGGACCAGGCCCGTCCGGTCTAGGGCACGCTCAGGCCGCAGGGCGGCCTTCCCGCGCGGCCCTTCACCCCCGGCCTGAAGGCCGGAGCACTGAGCCGCATCTCGGTAGCGGTCCTCCGGCGGCGGTGCCGGTCAGCTCAGGGACGCGGGGCGGCGGGGTGGGCGTCCTGGTGGGCGGCGGCCCGCTCACCGCGGGCGTGCTGCAGCATCTCGGCCACGAGGAAGGCCAGTTCCAGCGCCTGACTGGTGTTCAGACGCGGGTCGCAGGCCGTCTCGTACCGGCCGCCGAGGTCGTCCTCACCGATCAGTTCGGCGCCACCGAGGCATTCGGTGACGTTCTCCCCGGTGAGCTCGATGTGCAGGCCGCCGGGGTGGGTGCCCAGCGCCTTGTGCACCTCGAAGAAGCCGAAGACCTCGTCGAGCACGTCGTCGAAGTGGCGGGTCTTGATCCCACCGACGTCACGGGTGTTGCCGTGCATCGGGTCGCAGGACCACACCACCGGCGGGCCGGCCGCGTTGACCTTCTCGATGATGGGCGGCAGGGCGTCGCGAATCCGGCCGACCCCCATCCGGGTGATCAGGGTCAGGCGGCCGGGGATGTGGTGCGGGTTGAGCCGCTCGGCGAGCTCCAGGACCTCGTCGGGGCTCGCCTTCGGGCCGATCTTGCAGCCGATCGGGTTGCCGACCCGGGAGAGCAGGTCGACGTGGGCGCCGTCGAGGTCGCGGGTACGCTCGCCGATCCAGATCATGTGCGCGGACAGGTCGTACGGGTGACCGGTGGCGTCCTCGACGCGGGTCAGGGCCCGCTCGTACTCCAGCAGCAGACCCTCGTGGCTGGTGAACAGCTCCACGCCGGTCAGCGCGGCGGTGCGGTCCAGATCGATGCCGCAGGCGGCCATGAACGACAGCGCCCGGTCGATGTTGGTGGCCATCACCTCGTAGCGCCGGCCGGCGGCCGAGTCGCGCACGAAGGCCTTGTTCCATTCGTGGACCTTGGACAGGTCGGCGAAGCCACCGGTGGCGAACGCGCGCACCAGGTTCAGCGCGACCGCGCTCTGGTGGTAGGAGGCGACCATGCGCATCGGGTCCGGCCGACGGGCGGCGGCGGTGGCCGCGATGTCGTTGACCGCGTCACCCCGGTAGGACGGCAGGCCGGTGCTCGCCTCGATGTCAGCCGAGCGCGGCTTGGCGTACTGGCCGGCGATGCGGGCGACCTTGACCACCGGGGTGCTCGCGCCATAGGTGAGCACGACGGCCATCTGCAACAGGGTCTTCACCTTGTCGCGGATCTTGTTGGCGGTGTTGGCCGCGAACGTCTCGGCGCAGTCACCGCCCTGGAGCAGAAACGCCTCCCCGCGGGCGACCATCGCCAGCCGATCGGTCAGCGACCGCACCTCCGGCGCCGTCACCAACGGGGGCAGCGCCGCGAGTTGCTCCGCGGCCGCCTGCAGCTCGACCGGGTCGGGCCACGACGGCTGCTGCTTGGCCGGAAGGGTCCGCCAGACGTCCAATGCGCTCACGAGACACCAGGGTACGGCTGTCCAGGTCCAGGACGCGTCGATACTCGCAGGTTTCGGTGAAGTCATCCGGCCCGGCGGCGGATCAGCGTCCGGCCCCCGGGCCGGTCCAGGGGCCGGGCCGGGGTCCGGTCAGCCGAAGAAGACCGCGGCCTCGGCGTACAGCTCCGCCGGCACGGTCTTGAGCGCACCGGTGGCCTCGGCGAGCGGCACCCGGTCGATCCGGGTGCCGTGCAGCGCGACCATCACCCCGGACTCGCCCTCGTGCACGGCGTCGACGGCGTGCAGACCGAAACGGGTCGCGAGCCAGCGGTCGAACGCGCTGGGTGTGCCGCCACGCTGCAGATGGCCGAGCACGGTGGCCCGGGCGTCCCGGCCGGTCCGGCCACGGATCTCGGTTTCGAGCACCGCGGCGATGCCCTGCAGCCGGACATGGCCGAACGCGTCGAGTTCGGCGTCCTTGGTCATCATCGTGCCCGCGATGGGAGTGGCACCCTCCGCGACGACGATGATCGGCGCGTAGTGGGTGGCGAACCGGGACTCGACGAACGCGCACACCTTGTCGAAGTCGAACGGCCGCTCGGGGATGAGGATGACGTTCGCACCCCCGGCCATCCCGCTGTGCAGGGCGATCCAGCCGGCATGGCGGCCCATCACCTCGACGATGAGCACCCGGTGGTGACTCTCGGCGGTGGTGTGCAGCCGGTCGACGGCCTCGGTGGCGATGTTCACCGCCGTGTCGAAACCGAAGGTGTAGTCGGTCGCGGACAGGTCGTTGTCGATGGTCTTCGGCACGCCGACGACCGGGACGCCGTCGTCGTGCAGCCGGGCGGCCACACCCAGGGTGTCCTCGCCGCCGATGGCGATCAGCGCGTCGACCCCGTCCGCGGCCAGGTTGCGGCGGATCAGTTCGAGCCCGTCCACCGCGGCGTACGGGTTGGTCCGGCTCGAGCCGAGAATCGTGCCGCCGCGAGGCAGGATGCCGCGGACCGCGGTGGTGTCCAGGGGCACCGTGTCGCCGGTGAGGGGGCCACGCCAGCCGTCGCGGTAGCCGACGAACTGGTGCCCGTAGACGCCCTCGCCCTTGCGTACCACCGCCCGGATCACCGCGTTGAGCCCCGGACAGTCACCGCCGCCGGTCAGTACGCCGATCCTCATCGCACTCTCCTCGCCTCCGCGCCGCCCCGACCGGGCCGCACCAGTACCCACTCCCGTCCCGCCTCTCGGCGGCGACAGCAGCGGCAGCGTAGCGGCGCACAGCACATACAGAGTGTTATTTGCAACTACTAGGCGTGGTGAATCAAGCTCAAAGAGTCATGATCGGGGGGGCTGGCCGGCAGTGCGGGGGCGCAGCGGGGCGAGGATCTCCCAACGAGCCAGATTGTGCAGCGCGTCGGCGAGGGCATCGTGGGCGTTGGCCGGCGGCGGCGGCAGCGTGGGACGGCCCAGCTCCTCCCACAGCTGGCGCAGGTCCCGGGTGAACCGGGGCATCCGCGCCGGCAGGTCGGTCATCGTCCCGAACAGCTGACAGAGAACGACATGATCATATGCGCCGTACCAGGCCCAGAGCTCCGGTGCGCCGTCCGCCGTCAGCAGCGCGTTCAGATCATCGCGGATGCGGGCCCGGGAGCGCCAGGCCGGGTCGGCCGGCGACGGCAACTGGTCGAGCACGTTGCGCCGGACCCAGGGCACCGCCCAGACCGGATCGAATTCGGTGGACACGGCGTAGTAACGCTGTGCGCCGTCCTCGCTGACAATGCCGATGCTGACCAGGTCCAGCCAGAGATGGCCGGACTCACGCCGCTCGATGAACTCGGTGTCGTAGAAGAAACGGGTTGCCACCGGTTCAGTCTCTCCCGCTCCAGGTAGGTGCCGCCGGACCGGGCCGGCGCCGCCAGGGTCGCGTCACCGCGGCGAGCAGGCCCGCGGCCGCCGCCGCCCCGACCAGCGGCAGCACCCACAGCAACGGCCCGGAATATGGCGTCGGCTCCGACTCGCTCGCGGCACCGGCGACGGCCCTCGCCGCCGAACCACTCGTACCACTACTCGTGCCGCCCGTCGCGCTCGCGGCCGCCGGACCACCCGCGACGGGGGCTCCCCCGGTATCGCATCCGGTGGCGCCCGCGATCGTCACACGGCGGACCTGCGGGCCCGCCGTGGCCGGACGGACCTGGATCTCGACCCGCGCCGCGCCGGGCTCGGCGACCACGCACAGCAGACCGCTGTCCGCCGCCGAGGTCACCCGCCCGCCGGTGACCGTCACCTGGTAGCCGCGCGGGTAGGCAGCGGCCGGCACGTTGATCGCCGTAGCCGTCCCGGCCGCCAGGGCACCCGCCGTCGAACCGTCCGGCAGCGCCACCGCGACCGGGCGCAGCCCCAGGGTCAGCACGCCGGCCGCGTCGTAACGCAACAGCTCGGGCGTGCCCGCCACGGCCGCGGGGTAGGGCCGCACGAGCCGTGGCGGCGTCGCCGGCATCGTCGGCGCCGAACCCGAGCCCACACCGACCGGAGCGGCCGTACCCACCGTCGCGCCACGTCCGTCCGGCGGGTCGTAGAACCAGCTCAGACCGAAACTGTCGGCGGTCGCGACCAGGGCGTCGACGGCTTCGGGGGAAGCGTCCTTCCAGCCGGTGAGGTAGCCGGTCGGATCGTTGAGGGCCACCGTCACCGCCGGGTCGAACCGCGCCGGGCCGCTACGCCACAGCAGATGCACCGGGTCGTGCGCGGCCACGGTGTCGGACAACGCCGGGCCGGTGCCGGCGGGCACCTCGTAGCCGAACACTCCCGGTTCGGCCCGCAGTCGGTCGGCGAGCGCGGCCAGGCCGACCGACAGGGTCGCATCCGAGAGGCGTCGACCCGCCACCGTCGGCACCAGCCGCACGACGACCCGCAGCCCCCGGTCGGTGAACCGCCGGGTGAGCGCGACGACCTGGCCGAGGCCGGCGTCCGCGGGGCTCGTCGCCTGCTCGGACGCGGTGGGTCGGGGCCAGCCCGCGACCGCTGGAACCCGTCCGCCGGTCGCCACCGGAACCGCCAGCCGCACCCCGGTGAAGCCCTGGCCGAGCCAGGTCGCGAGATCGGCGTCGGTCGGCGTCACACCGGCCGGCAGGGAGATCCCGCGCACGACCACGACGCGGTGGGCCGCGTCGACCAGGTACGGACCGAACCGCCCCAGCGTGTTCGCCGGTGCCGCCCCACCCGCCGCCGCACCGCCCGCCGGGGCGGCACCGTCCGGCGTGGGAACAGCCCAACCGGCCGACGCACCCGTCGCCAGCAGCATGCCGCCCACGCCCACGACGATGACCAGGTCACGAACCCGGTGGCGCCGCTGGTCGCGGGGAACCCGGCCGGATGAGCGGCTCCACCCAGGGATGGACCGGGCGAAACCGGAGCGGACGATGTGGGTCAGGGCACCACGCACATCACCCATCCTGCCGTGTCGGCGCAAACAGCCTCAGACCGCCCGGTCCGCCGGGTTACCGGGCGTGGTCGGACGAGCGGATGCGGCCGGTCGGGCGGCGGACACCCCGGCCGGCGGGCCGCCCGCGACGGCCCGGTCCGACGCGGCGCCCGCGAGGTCGCCGGCCGCGGCGGTGGCGGCGTCCGAGGTGGCGGCGGCGCTGGTGGCCGCCGCCCGGGCCGCGGCGATTTCCTCCTTGGCCCGCTTCGCGTACATATCGACGTACTCCTGGCCGGAGAGCGCCATCAGTTCGTACATGATCTGATCGGTGACCGAACGCAGCACGAACCGGTCGTCCGCCATCTCGGCGTAGCGGGAGAAGTCCAACGGGGGGCCGACCCGCATACCCACCCGACGAACCCGCGGCAGCAACTTGCCGGGGGGCTGCGCCTCGAACGTGCCGATCATGGCGACCGGGATCACCGGCACGCCGGCCTCCAGCGCCATCCGGGCGACACCGATCTTGCCGCGGTACAGGCGGCCGTCCGGCGAACGGGTGCCCTCCGGGTAGATGCCGAGCAGGCGGCCCTGGCGCAGCACCCGCACGCCGGATCGCAACGCCCCCTCGCTGGCCTTGCCACCGCTGCGGTCGATCGGGATCTGGCCGGCCCCGCTGAAGAAGACCCGCTTGAACCAGCCCTTGATGCCGGCCTCGGTGAAGTAGTCGCTCTTGGCCAGAAAGGTCACCCGCCGTGACACCACCAGCGGCAGGAAGAAGTGGTCAAGAAACGACAGGTGGTTTCCGGCCAGGATGGCGGGCCCCTCCGCGGGGATGTGCTCGGCACCCTCGACCCACGGGCGCCACACCACCCGTAGTACGGGCGTGAGGATCGCTTTGAGCACCCAGTAGAACAAGGACAGCTCCCACCTGGTCACCGTCGTGAGACGACACTGTCAGGGCGCCCGGACCGGGTCGCCCGCACTGCACACGCCGACGCCGTCGCTGCGGACCCGAGCATGCCACTGGCCGGCAGGCAGACCCGAGCCTAGGTAGCCGGACATCATCACGTCCACTCGAACATCCACAACAGTGCCACGGACGGCGTCGTCGGGGTGATGACCCTGCCATGACCGGAGCGCACCGCCGCGCCACACCGACCACGAGCACGGGCGTGCCGAGATCTATATCATCGCAACGACGGGCGATCGCGTCACGACGTCCGGCTCGACCTCCTGGTGAAATTCCGTCGAATGTCATGACATCGGCGACAAGATGCCCACCGATGAGACCCGGACGACCATGGCTTCAGCCCACGGACCGTGCGAGCATGAGGGTACCGACGACTTTCCGCCCGCCCTGCGAATGTTGCGCGGCGAGTGGGTTGCACAGAGCACGGCATAAGCGGCACGGGGTACGGGCACAGGGCACGAGGTGCCGGGCGCGAAGGGCGGACAGCAATGGCGGGTTCCACCGGCACGGCCCTGCTACCCGGCGCTGAGCCGTTCGCCTACGTGGGCGGGTCGGTCGGGGTGCTGCTGGTCCACGGCTTCACCGGCTCGCCGGGCAGCATGCGCCCCTGGGGCGAGGCGCTGGCCGCCGCCGGGCTGACGGTCTCCTGTCCGTTGCTGCCCGGCCACGGAACCCGCTGGCAGGACATGGTTCCCACCGGGTGGCCCGACTGGTACACGACGGTCCGCGGCGAGTTCCTGCGGCTGCGGCGCGAGTGCGACCAGGTGTTCGTCATGGGTCTGTCGATGGGTGGCACCCTGACGCTGCGTCTGGCCGAGGAACACGGCGCCGAGGTGGCCGGTCTGGTCACCGTCAACGCGAGCCTGCGGACCGAACGCTGGCAGGCCGGGCTCGCCCCGCTGCTCAGCCGGATCCTTCCCGCGGTTCCCGGGCTCGCCGGTGATGTCAAGGCCGACGGGGTACCGGAGGTCGGCTACGACAAGATGCCGCTGCGGCCGTTCGCGTCCCTGCGCAAGCTGTGGGCGGTCACCAGCGCCGACCTCGGGCGCATCGTCTCCCCGGTGCTGGCCTACCGCAGCGTGGTCGATCACATCGTCGAGCCCAGCTCCGGCGCGCTGCTGCTGGCCGGGGTACGGGCCCCGATCGAGGAACGGCTGCTCGCCGACAGCTGGCATGTGGCCACCCTCGACAACGACAAAGAGAAGATCTTCGCGGGAAGCCTGGAGTTCGTCCGCACGCACTCGCTCTCGCCCCTGGTGCCCGAACCGGCGGCCAGTGATGGCTGAGCATCCGCCCTTCCCCAGCCCGGGCGAGCCGGCCCCGGGGCCACTCGATCATTCGGGTCCCGCGGCGGTGCCCGGCGCGAACGGCGACACCGGCGAACACAGGGAGTCACTGACCGCTGGCGCCGACCAGACCGCGGCGGAGCAGCCGACCCCCACCCCGGCCGAGCCCACCGGGGCGGCGCTGGAGCAGCCGCCCGGGTCCGCCTCCGACGACCCGCCGCCGGCACCGGTGCCACCGCGCTCCCAGGACGCCGATGACGCGGTGTTCCGCGAGCTCATCGCCCGCTTCGACGACGAGCCGACCACCCGCACCTGGCCGTCCCAGGAGGACGTCGCCGACCCGCGCCGTCCCACGATCATCATTCTGCGGCCGCCGTTCGAACCCGACACCCCGGCCGACCCCGCGGACCAGACCGAACCGGGCGCCGCGCAGGCCGGCCTGCCGCCCGGCGTGCGCCCGCATCAGCTACGGGGCGACGACGACGAGATCGTGGTCATCGACCTGGGCGCCGACAGCGCCGAGACCGGCTCGCCGGACGGCGACGACGACCACTACGTGCCGCCGCCCCCACCGCCGCTGCCCCGCATCCGCCCGGTCACCCGCTGGGCGATCGGATCGATCGCGCTGGGCGTGGTCTTCCTGATGGTCCCCAGCCTGATCGGATTCAACCAGTCACGTTCCCAGGATGTGGCTGGCGTGCTGCTCATCCTCGGCGGGGTCGGCACGCTGGTCGCTCGGATGGGCGACCGTCCTCCCACCGACCCCGATGGTCCCGACGACGGCGCTGTCCTCTAGGCCATCCGGTCCCATCGATCTGGCTGGCACCCGCGCTGAACCTGCGATGGCCGGCTGGCAACACCCGTCCCCCGGACGGCGGCAGACGGCAGCAGACCCCTGCGGCACGGCGTGACCAGGCTTCTGGCCACCGGCGGCGGGCCGCGGCGGCAGCAGTGGCAGCGGCGAGCAGGGGTACGAACAGAAGGGCGTTGGGCGTGCGTTTTCACGATCAGGTCGAGGTGCACGGGCATCTCATGGACACCGGTGTGCTGGCGAAGGTCCTCGACGACGTGCTCGACTACGGCGGCGACTACCGGGTGGACCGGATCGACCTCGGGCGCGGCCACGACGACGAGTCCCACGCCGTCATCACCGTCGGCGCCGAGACACAGCGGCGCCTGACCCGCATCCTGATGCGCGTCCAGGTGCACGGCGTGAACAAGGTGACCGCGGGTGAGGCGCGGTGCGAGCCGGCCGACCGCGACGGCGTGTTCCCGACGGACTTCTACTCGACGACCAACCTGGAGACCGTCGTCCACCTCGACGGCCAGTGGGTGCCGGTGGAACATCCGGAGATGGACTGCGGTCTGGTCGTGTCGCACGGGCGGGTCCGTACCGTGCCGGTCACCGACGTGCGGGCCGGCGACC
>NZ_JALKFW010000027.1:0-7986 GCF_023243055.1 Frankia sp. AgPm24
CGACCTCTCGTGGACGAGGCACGAAGACCCGCCACACTCCCATCCCGACCGGCCGTGTCTCCAACGGCACGCCCAGCGGAAGGTCCCGGCTGCGGCAGTCCAGCACGTCCGCGCGCTCGTGGCCTAGCCGGCGGAACGCGGTTCGCCGACTGACCTGCCGCGTGCTTCGGACTTCCGGGGTCAGGTGGCCGTCAAGGCAGGAGCCTGCGCTTCGCACGATGACTCCATTGCCGCCGGACGGGCGAGTGGGACAACCGCCCCTCTCCCGGTCGGATTCGCCATCTCTACATCAGCTCTCTGCCTTCCAGCAGAGCATCTGCTGTCAGTTCAACCCGGCCGCCTTGCCGATCTACTCCGAACATCCTTGTGGGGCGGTTCAGCGCCTCGGATTTGAACGGGTAGTGGAAGTAGAGGATTTGTCCGCAGTGCGGGCTTGCCTCGGACATGATGGCATCCTGGCAGGTGGCCAGGATCGTTATCCTGTGCTCACGGGCCACTCCTGCGATGGCATCGAGCACTTCACGACGATGTTCGGCGCCTAGCGAGTCGGCAAGCTCGTCGAGTATCAGTACCCGACCCTCGGGGTTCGGCGCCGCGAGTAGCGCGGCGAGAACCAAATGGATCGAGAAGAGTTTTTCCTGCGCCGTGTTGGTGACGTTGTCGTAAGCCAGCATTGCCCCGGCCGGGTTGCGGCGCCATCGCGGTACCACTTGGCAAGCCCATTTCTTGTCGGGCGTGTCCGGCGGGAGGAGCGTGTAATCGAGCGCTGCGCCGAGACCGCCCGAGTTGCGGTTTAGATCATTCAGCGCATTGCTGATCCGATCCAGGGCCGAGGAGGCTCGCTGCTTTATAATGTCCTGCGTCATGACAAGTGCTTGTTCGAGTTCACGGCATTTCTCGCTGACGAACTCGGTGGTCCTCCGCCGTGTCTCGCGGGCGTGGTTCACCTCGCCGTGGGCAGAAGCGTCCCGCTCTGCGGAGTCGTCGAGCCATTCGATGATCCTGGCAAGTGTCGAGGCGAACTGTTCGGCAGACGCGGAACCTGAACTGTCGCGGCTTGCGGCGTAATCGCTCGCGGCCTCGGCGACGTCGGAAGGCGGAGGCGCGCTGCTGTCCGGGTAGACCCTGAAGTTCGCAATGGCTTCGACGAGCTTGTCGTGAGCGCCTTGTCGAAGCACCGAGTACGTGCGGCGCTCGACATTCGGATTTTCGTCACTCGCCAGTGGCGCGTCGGCCTCGTCAACGAGTTCGTCGTAGTCTCCATCGATGTTGAGCGCCGGCCATCCCAGTTGCCGCAGCGCGGCGTCGACGCCGCGTGCCCATGCGGAGAGAACGATGTCGTCCGGTCGGCTGGCAACTTTGTACCGGTCGATCGCCGCCATCAGCAAGCGGAGCTCTGTCTCCACCGCCGCCAGGTTGGCGTTGGCCTCGTTGATCATTTGAGTTCGTTGCGCCAATGCCGTCTCGGCCCTGCGTCGCTCGGCGTCTGCATCGTCAGCCGCCTCAGACAATGGTGGCATAATCTGCTGACGATGGATGGTCAGGCGCTGTTGGAGTTCGTCCTGCTGTCGCGTCAGCGAGGCGCATTGTTCGGCGGCCAGCGCGCGTGACGCGTTGGTGGCGGCAAGCTCGGCAAGCTTCTCGGCCTGGTCAAGCTCGCCAACGCGGCGTTGGACATCCCCATCGGCGATTGTTACCTGCCGATCCCAGTAGGCGACAAGATCGTCTAGGCCGACGACTGGTGCCTGAAAGCCACCGATAATCCTCAGGCCGATGCGATCAGCATGCACATGGGTGACGGGCTCGGCTGCGTGGTGTTGGCGTCTGAGCGCATCCAGAAATGCCATAGCCTCGTTGGGAGCCGAGAGCACTCCAGTAGGAAGATCGGCTACGACGTCCGTCGAGCTGCCTCGGTTTGGCTCCGAGACAAGAATCGTTCCAGGGTGCTCACGGAGGAGGGGCAGCGCTTCGGTGAGGTGGTCACGTGGGACCACCAGCGCTTCTCGCCATGGAGTGAGCCGGGCCTCCCACTCGTGACGATAGGTAGTGTCCAGGCGTACCGAGGCGATGAGCGACTGCGCGGGGATACCTTTTTCAGCGAGTAGCCGGATGACCTTTCCAGATTCGCCGAATTGGCCATGAGTGGCCTCCAGCCTGGCCCGATTTGCTTCGGCGAGCGCGTCTTTCGCAGCCGTCAAGTTGGCCTTAGCCGCACCGACAGCCTGAGCGCGCTCCTCGCGTTCCAGGGCGGCATCGGCGGCGGGGGGATCGAACTTCAAGTCGTAGCCCCCTGCCTCCTGGCGTGAATTATTGAGCCGGCCTCCCACTGTGTTCAACTCGCCGACGAATTGCCCTTCGAACCCGATGGCTCGCTGATGGGCTTCCTTGGCTTCAGTCAGTTTTCTGTTGCGTTCCTCAAGGGCATTCTGGAGCGCCTTGAGGTTGCGTAGTTCATCGCGCTCGGCCGCCAGTCTGGTGACTTGCTCTGTCAGCTTTTCTTGCGCCGCGTTGGACTTGCTCAGCAGGCAGGTTGCCGATGCCGCTCGCGTGTATGTGTCCACAACGGCGCGAGCGAGGCTAGCGTCCCACATGTTGAGTGCAGCACCGGCCTGTTTGCGAAGCGCGTTACGGGCCTCTACTTGGCGGAGAATCTCAGCCTCGCGCGCCGTCTGCTTCCGGTCGTTGTCGACGTGGGTTTGTAGCTCCGCCTGCTTGCTGGCCAGGCCGCGGCGGTCCTGCTCGTCCCGCTCGAAAAGGCTCGCTCGTCCGGTCAGGGCGATGAGCGCGTCCCCGATCTGCTCCGGGGTGAACGTTCCCGCGTCCAACTTCAGCAACGAAGGGCGGGAGCGGACCTGACCGCGGCTGGCCACGTAGGCCAAGACCCGCGGACTTCGGCCATAGAGTTTCTCTGCGAACTCGGCACCGCCCCAGGTTTCGCTGGCCAGGGACCGGAACACACGATTGGCGTTCGAGTGCCGTTCTCGATCGTCGCATCCCGGCGCCAGGTGGATCCCGGCCGCGTGCTTCACCTGGATGTAGGGGGTGCCGGCGGAGATCTTCATCCAGACGGTGCAGGCTGGCTTAGCGATGTCCGTCGGATCGGCGAATACGCCGACGACGTAACCTTCCGTGGCAGCGCTTGCTCCGGTGATGCCCGCGGTGACCGGTTCGAACAGCAGAGAGGCCACGGCGCCGGCACCGTTGCCGCCGACCCGCCATTCAGGATCACCGAGGAGCAGGGCGACTGCGGCGAGGAAGCTGGTTTTGCCAGACTCGTTGGAGTCGACGGGACCCATGCCGGTGACAGCGATAAAGGTTTCGGGTATCAGTCTCACCGGGTGAGCGGTAAGTCGTGCAATGTCGAGGGTCTGCACCAAGATGAGTTGTCTGGTGCCGACGGCCCCCAGCTTAGCGGTCGTGAAGGTCGGTGCCGTCACAGCAATAGCCAGCCTCTCGGGTTAGGCGTCGGTCGTGCGTTGTTCACGGATTCGACGGGCCATGTAGCCGTTTGGTCGGCCGAGCACGATCAGGTCTTCCCACAGGAGATTCCGCTGGGTCGGTGTGAGCCGCAGCAGCGCCGGCCCTGGAAGATAGCCGCCTATCTTCGCGGTAGCGACGAAGCCGGCCCGTCGTAGCCCCCGCAATGCCTCGGTGGCGACTGTACGCTTGATCGTCCGATTGGCGATGAGCGTGTCCATCTGAACAGGCTGGTTACTGGCCCAGGTGTCGTCGAGGTTGAGTCCTCGCGCTCTGGGAATGGCGACCGTGTGGAGTAGCACCAGGGCGAGGACTGCTCGCTCCGCCGGTTGCAAGGTGCCGACTTGGTTTCGTACGAGCGCCGCTGCGACGGCATCTTGGTAGCCGGTGATCCAGCTGTGCGATCCCACAGATGTCAGTGTCCGCCCGCATCGGGCCAGGGTCGTCTCGACAGCGGCGCGAATCGCGGGATCTGCAAGCATGGGAAGGTCGACGCCCCGGATCGGCCCCTCAGCTGTCTCCAGCGCGCAGATGATCTCTCGGATGTTCTCGTCGAATTCGGTTGCCGGTGCTTGTGGATCGGCGGTGATCCATCTCACCGTCGATGGCTCAAGTTCTGTGCCTGGCGCGGCCTCCGGCGGCCGGTCCTGCTCCGTGGATTTTGGCAGCCGCTCATGAATTCTTCGTAGCTGTGACCAGATGGCCGACGGCAGCGCAGCGGCGGCCGGGCCAAGCGCACCGCGATCGCCGTTCAGCGTGATCAGTCCCGCGGTCGGCAGTGTGGTTTCCAGCGCCGTGACGACCGTATTCCTGTCGGCGTTCAACTCCACGCAGGTCGCAATGACCGAGGCGCGGGAGAAGTGGCGTCCAGGGTATGGACTTGCGGTGGGGTCCGGCCACGCCGCACCGAGACACGCAGCCCACACGAGGTTCGCGACTGGGCGCAGCGTTTTCGGCGGTCCGCTCGGGTGTAGATCCGGGTTGGGCGCAGCACCGTCGAGCCATCCACGAACCAGGATCGTTCGACCGTTCGCGTCAGTCAGTTCGCCGAGGCGTCGGTCCGCTGCTGCGGCGGCGGTCATCGCTCGGCTCACCGTCGAAGCTGGCAGCGAGCCGTCGACGTATCCGCTCGCCCGCATGCGGGCGAGCAGCAGCGCTCCCGGATCTGGCTCCGTGTCGGCAGCCTCGGCAGGTTGCACGTGGCTGCTCGTCGCAGCCGAGGCGCTAGACATCTCCATCATTCCGATCCGACTGTGCATGCTCGGTCATCGCACCGGTTGCGGGTGGCGCGCAATCCGTTCGTATCAGCCGCGCAGGGTGCAGGTAGGTGACGGGTGCCTCCGAATCGATTAGCAGCGTCTGGTCGATGTCCAACACGAACGGCTCGCTCCTGTCCGCGTCCAGCGCCATCGCGTCAGTCAGGATATGGACCGCAGCTGGCCAACTGGTTTGCATGACTGACGTCAAGTCCGCTTCCGTTCGCCCAGCCAGGAGCGCTTCGAGGCCCAGGCGACGCCGGCGACGCGTCTCGGCCGTAGCCCGCTCGATCGCGGCGATCGGGTCGGGGTCTTGGTCACCTCTGGGCGGTTCAGTTGGCCGGGACCGGTCCTTGGGCCGGGGTCGATAGTCATCGAGCACTCTGATCATTGCGTTGATGTCGATTACGACTTCTGGTGCGTCGGCGAGGAGGTGTGTACCGACCTCGGCGAGTAGATCGGGTGTGCTGTCGATGGCGGCGTCTTCGTACTCGCGGGGCGTGAGCACGTCGAAGTTGAGACTCGCTCCTCCGTGTGCAAGGACCTTGCCAATCGCGGCTCGGACTTGAGCGCGGTAGAACTGCTCTGCGTCAATGAGCGCTGCACCGGCGTCTTCCAGCTCATATATGCCGTCGAAACGCGAGGTGATCAGCGAGTTCAGGTCGACGACCTGTTGTGTGTAGCCGCTGTGGTCATGTTGGCGGCCGAGTGTGATCAGTTCTGCCGACGTTCCGGTTGCAACGCACCGCTGAAGGTCCTTGGCGAACACAGTCAACGTGAACCGGCAGGTGTGCAGATGGTTCAATACGCGACGCGGGTCGGGATTAGCCGTCTGTAGGGCTGCTCGCGTGCGGTCGAGGAGCAGAACCATCTCGTCAATCCCACCGTGTTCTGCCACCCGCTGCGCGGCCAGCGCCCCGACCAAACCAGCTGGCCGGATGACGTACCGTCCCTGGTGTAGCTTCGACAGATATGGTTCCAGGAAGCCTTCCGTGTGAAGGTGCCCCAGGCGCGTCTCGATAACCCCGGGCGCCAGGTCGACTCCGTGTGACCTCAGCCCCTCTCGGATCTGGGCGAAAGTCATGCCGTGGTCGCTGTGGTGCTCTGAGAAGACACCGATGACTGCAACGGCCATCTCCACTAAGTCAGGATTCTCAACTACCGCTCCGGCCTGACTGGTGAGCGGTGCTGCGAATGCTTTCCAGGTCGCACGCCTCTCGGAGCCGGACAGTTGCTCCCGGTGGGAGTTGAATAGATCGGTCTGCGCCGGGCGATGGTCGATTTGCGGCTTATCCGCCGAGGCGGTGGTATCAGGCATGCACTACGCCCTCGAGAACGTCCTGCAATAGCCGTGGCAGCTGCGGCAGCACCTGCTCCTGTATGGGCTGCTGCTCACATGATCCGCCGTACTTGGCGATCTCTGCTGCAAGTGGACGCAAGGTGACCGGGCCAATTCTGGCCAGCTTCGCAGCCAGCTTCTTGTCCTTCTCGGCGCTCTTGGGCTGCTGGTTCTTCCGGTGGGGCGTCTTCTGCCAAAGATAGACGTCCATGCCGAGTGGGAAGACCGCCCGGCCAAGCTTGCCTTCCAGAACGTTGATGATCTGGATTCCATGGGCATCGAGATCGCCCCAGGCCGCCACAGGCCGATCGAGATCTCTCAGTAGATGAACCATGCCGTCGCTGGAATAGCCTTCGCCCCAGATGCATAGCCACTTGTCGGGCAGACCAGGAACCTTGCAGACCTTTTCGAAGGTATCGGCATTCTCCACGATCAGCACGCCATCCGCCCGGCACTCAACATCGCCAGCAACCCGCAATCCGCGGGCAGGAAGCGAGATCCACGGCACAGCGACGCTGGCGTCGGCGGCAACACTTCCCAGTGACCATCTGAGCGGCCCTCGGAGGCGCAGGTCGGTGTCTGCCTTGTCGACAGCCTGGTCGAAGCTGAGACCGATGAGGTTGACGAAGGCGGCCTCCCGTTCCGGTGTCCAAGCCTTGGAGTCGAGGAACGCCCTGCCGGCAAGATCATTGGCTGTCATCTTGTCCGCATTCTTTGCCTGATGGGGAAGCCACACGATCGCCGCGCGCACAGCATGCTCGTAGACGCTCCACGCTCCAGCCAATGTGGCCGAGCTCGGCGGTACACGCAGCGGAGATCCAGGAGCAACTCCCTCTAGCAGAGCCCGTTCTGCATCGAGCTGCGGAATGACCGCCATCAGTTTGACCAGTTCCCGCCGCAGCGCATCGGGGTCAGGGCGACCGCGTAGGTCGTGCAGAATGTCAATGTGCATCAGCGACCACGAGTGCGAGCGACGCCAGCTCAGGGGTTGCGCTAGATCGAGAACATCATCGACCGCGCAACGGAGTATTACACCACCGGTACGAACCAGGGCAATCGCCGCCTCCTGCGCTCTGGACGGGCCGAAGTATTCGACAATCGTGGCCCAGCCTCGGCGTCCCGCTTCGAGTGCGAAAATCAACTCCCGCGAGTCGAGCACGGCTGGTGGCTCGTAGGCATTTGTAGGGCCTTCCGCAATGAGATCGACGACGTCGATATTGGGCTGACCGCGCCGGTTGCGGGGGACGTATCCCTTCCCGTCTCGGCGAACAGGCACCGTAACCGCGACGATTCCGTCGGGTAGGCCGCCGATCGGTGCCCGCTCGCGTCCTTCACGTTCGCTGAACAGAAGTTGCACCCGTCCCACCTAACTGGTGCCCTGGGTCGTTGATTCGCCATCGGTAGGCAGCGAGGGTCTCCAGGATTTTGTCGACGATCTCGATCTAGATGTATAGCTCAGGGTTTTCGTTTCGAGCGTTGATCAAATTTCGGATGTCGGCTTCGAGGGGGACGACGGTCCGGTGCGCCGAGCGGCGCAGTTTGCGGTGGTCAGCTTGCGAAACCAACGCTCGACCAGGATCATCCACGACACGGAGGTCGGGGTGAAGTACGGGTGGAGCCGTGGCTGATGGGTCAGCCAGTTCTTCGCCGCCGGAATCTGGCGGGTGGCGTAGTTGTCCAGGACCAGGAGCAGGAGCAGGTCGCAGCCCCCAGCGGCGGGAGGCGACCATCACCCGCACCCAAGGCACAGGCCCTCAATGGCCTCGTGCTCGAAGGCGACGGCATCCTGCGACGGCATGATCCTGTTGTACACCTACGCTCGCGGGCCTTGGCGACCCAGGGCTGCGGCAAGTTTGCTGGGTAGCGACTTGTGGGTCGTGTCGAGGGTCTGCGGTGGATGTGGGATGTGAGGAC
>NZ_JALKFW010000028.1:0-6057 GCF_023243055.1 Frankia sp. AgPm24
GTGGATCCTCGCGACCTTCAGCCGGGCCTTCGCCCGGTTCGCGGAGCCCTTCTTCTTCCGGGACAGCTCCCGCCGCGGCCCCCCCCCCCCCGCCCCGGGGGGGGGGGGGGGCCCCCCCCCCACGCCCACGACCTCTCGTTCATCCGAGGGGTCGTGGGCGGGAACATCGAGCCCGTCGAGTTGGGAGAGCCGGCGGGCTCGATGTATGTGAACGAGGACGGCATACGCCTGGAGTTGGCGGTGAACCCACGGGCGACCCTGCTGATGGTGGCGTCGACGCCGGGGCGGGGTGCTACTCGGAGACGCGCTGCTGGTGGGGCCCGTCGACGACAACGGCTGGGACACGTCGGTGCCCGCGGACTACCAGACGCTGCTCTTCGACACGTCGGGACGGCTACGCGTGGAACTGGTGGACGCGGAGAGAGGGCGGCGCTGGCAGCCGGTGGACCACCTCTGGTCGGACCCGTTCACCGCCTACGCCGACGGTCTGCAGATGGCGCAGGCGTGGCCCAGGGCGAGCGTGCAACTCCTCCTCGCCTGACCCCCCCGACATAACACCTCGATTCTTACATCTGTCTTTGTGGAGTGGTCATGTTCGTATCGGTGCGCGGCGTGCTCCTGCCGGCGAATCCCGCGCAACCCCCACGTTCCCTTTCTCTCGACCCCGACAAGACCGCGTTGCTGACATCCATCTCCGCGTCCACCCGTGGGGTGTGCCAGGCGATCGTTCTCCCGCAGCCGGCCGCGAGGATCTTCGCGTACCGCGAAGATCCGAGACTGCCCGTCAATTCCCTGGCATCGCTGATCGTACGGGCGGCGGACCCCGCGAGACGCCAGGACCGGATTCGAGGCGACGCGCTTCTCGTGGGTGCCGCGCACGGCGACGGCCACGAGTCGGCACCGGCCGCCTACACCGACATTCTCCTGGACTGGAACGGGCTTTTCCGCGTCGAGTTCCAACCGGTGCAGGGCGGCCCGCGGCTTCCTCTTTCCTGGCCGGAATGGCCGGAGGTGACCGCCGCCTACCGGCAGGGGCTGCTCCTGGGCCGGGCGTTGCCACGCATGGCCGTGTGTGTCGTGCGCGCCCCCTGACCTCCGCGCCTACCCGGCATGTCCCTCCCGTCCCTGTCTGTGTCTGATCATCAGGAGAGTGCTGTGTGTGCACGTGAGGAGAGGCGGGCCCGCATCGGGCTGGCCTGCGCGGCGGGCGTGCGTACGCCGCCCGTCCCGTCCGGCGCGGTGTCGCCGGTCGGGCTGTGGGAGCAACACGCCGCAGCCCACCCGACGATCGATCCCGACCGAGTGGAGGAGGAAGCGACGCGGGCGGGCTGGCGGATCCTTGTCCCGGGCGACGCCGAGTGGCCGACGGTGCCGGCGGGCCTGCCGGACATCGGCGCGGCCCCGTGGGCGCTGTGGGTGCGCGGCGACGCCGACCTGCACGCGGCCACCCGACGCTCGGTCGCGGTCCTGGGTGCCCGCGCCTCCACCGCCTACGGCGAGCATGTCGCCGCGCTGCTCGCGGGCGGTCTCGCCGCCTCCGGGTGGACGGTGGTCTCCTCCTGCGCACTGGGCTGCGACTCCCATGCCCTGGCCGCCGCGACACGCAGTGCCACCCCGCCGATCGCCGTCTACGCCGCCGAACTCGACCTGCGGGCCTTCGAGCGTCGCGTGGACGCCTCACACGCTCTGCTGGTGTCCGATGTTCCCCCGGGCAGTCCAAGCCGGCGGGACCGCTTTCTCGCCCGTCAGGATCTTCTGTGCTACCTGTCCACCGGGATCGTGCTGGTCGAGGCGGCCTGGCGCAGCGCGACCTTCGCGACCGTCGCCGACGCCCGGCGCCGTGACCGCCTGGTCATGGCCGTGCCCGGTCCGATCACCAGCTCCACCAGCGCCGCCTGCCACCATCTGATCCGCGACCACCACGCCACCCTGGTCGACAGTGCCGACGCCGTCACCGCGTCCCTGCTCGCCGCCACGACCACCACGGCCACCTCGTGCGACCCGGCCGAAGGACCGTCACGGTGAAGGTCGGATGCGCCCACAGCCCGGCCCTCACCCGGGCGCTGCGTGAGGCGGGGGTCCTGCCGTGGAGCCCCGGTCTGCGGCTCCACGCGGGAGACATCCTGGTCCTCGATCCGGCGCTGGACCCCGGCCTGTTGCGCCACGTCCGCGGCCTGCTCCTGCCCGACGTCGAAACCCTTCTACTCGAAGAAGAACCTCCCGGGGCTGGTGGTGCCGGCTGGCCGTGGCGGCGGCTACGCCTGCCTGAGGACCTCGACGACCTCACCCGGCTGCGCACCGTTGTGCCTGTCACCACCCTCACCGCGGGAGCGGGGACGTTCCACCTGAACGCCCTGCACCTCGAGGTCCGCGACCGCCTCCCCCGCCACCGTCCTCACCCCGCCGACCCGCCGCCTGACGACGGGCATCCGATGCTCACCGTGCTGCGCGCGGCCTTCGCCTACCGCGGCCTGCCCTGGCCCGAAGCCAGCACCCTGACGCTGCGCTGGACAGCCCCCCATCCGCCGAGCACAGGGGTGTCTGTGGCCGTGGCCGCTGCCGTGCTCGCCGCCACCGGCACCGGCACCATCACCCCGGCCGCACTGCGCCGCTACGCGTTCGTCGGCGACGTCGCGGCGAACGGGCGGCTACGGCGGGTACGGAACCTGCCCGGGGCGTGGGACGCCGCCCACGCCGCCGGCTACCGCCATCTCGTGACCCCCACCACCCGCGCCCCGGTGCCGCGTGGCGCGGTCCACCCGATCGCCACCGTCGCCGACCTGCTGCCCCTCCTGCGCCTCTGACCCCCTCACCCCGAAGCCACTGAGGGCCCCCCGGTGCCTACCGGGGGGCCCTCACGCTTCCTGCTCGCGACCGGTGTCAGTCGAGAGCGCGCACGCAGACCGCGCGCAGCGGATAGCCACGGGCCAGGCGCAGACCCTCGCCGTAGGCGGCGAACGGATCGGACCATGCCACCGGCGGCAACGCCTCCCCGGGCTCTCCGGACGGGGCGCGGAACTCGATGCCGAACCTGCCGGTCGCCGCGAGCAGCACCCGGCTGTAGGCGGGGTCGACGCAGGTGTCCACCCCGTGCTGGACAGCGCCGACGAGCACCGCGTCCCCGACGATCGTCCCCCCACGCCACACCGGGTTCGCCGCCGATGCCAGCAACGTCGCCCGCCGGTTCACCGAAAGACCGAAACGCATCCCCCACGCGTTCACATACAATGTGCCGGCCGGCTGAAGCAGCACGACCCGTTCGGCTGGCCCGCCAACGTCCTCCCACAGCAGGGGAAGCCGATCGAGGCTGACGCGGATCGCGACAGAAGGCCGGTATTCCTCGACGGGAATCAGCACCCCGGTCAGAATGTCACTCACACATACCCCAAGGAACGAAGCCGTTCACGAAACAGAAAAGAAAAGGGTCGCGGCCATCGGAGTTGGCATTCCTTTCCGGTATCCGCCCAGGATCACCTCGGTGACCTGCGGGTGCGGGCCGGCGGGTAACGCCGTGGCCCGGCGGAACCCGGTCCGGTCTGTCATGGCGGCGCCGGGCAGGGCGGCACGGTGCAGCCGGCAGGCACCGGGACCCCGATCCGGCACGGGCACGGCGATCGGGATGGGACGGCGTGCCGCCCCGTCGCGGTCACGGCACCAGCGCCACGTGGGGGCACCCGGATAACCCGGGTACCCCCACGGCGGCATCGCGCTGTCCGACCGCGACGGGCGGTCAGCGGGTCACGAACGCGTGGGCGCGTGGGCGCGTTCCGCCGCCCAGGACACCTGGATGGTCAGCGGGGTACCGGCAGGAACCTCCACCGGATCGGACACGAAATGATCCAAACGCCAGGAATCGATGCATTCCGGGCATACCGTGATGCCATGGGAGCAGTCATAGTCCACATCCGCCGGCCACCCTGCCGGCGTGACCGGCGGGCAACCATCCGGAAAATAGACCACCATGCCGGTGGGGGCCTCATTCCCGGGCTGCGTGTAGCCGGCTGGATCCCGGTCGGTAACCACAACCCGATGGTCAATGCTGGTCATGAGACAACCATCTCCTTTCAATGTGAATTCCACCATGAACATATGGCGTGGGCAAACGTCCGTCAATCGAAAACCGCAAACCTTTCATATTCTTTTGCGGCGCTCGTGCGACATAAGGAAAGGTAAGGTTTCGGTGCTCGTCTTTGTGGTGGATTTTCGGCAGGAAAAGTTTTCTGGGTGATGTCGGGTACGGCGGTGGCGTTGGTGGTGTCCTCGGCGTCGGGCACGGCGCACGACGTCCACGGGTGTGGTGGGCGGGCGCCGGGTGTCGGCCCGAGGTGGCGAGGGTGGTCAGCTGCACCGCGCGCACGATCGGCGGAGGATCTTGCCGGGCGGAAGCGGCGGTGCGGGGCAGACGGGGACGGGATGTGCACGACGGGGGGTCATGCTGGCTGCCGGCCGGATCCCAGTGGGAACGTCTTGGTGGCTCGCACCGCGTCGCAGGTGGCGTGGTGGGCGGCGACCACCCCGACGTAGCAATCACCGCGGTGGATGGGGGGCGGTTCTGCGGCTGCTCACGTCGTGGCGGTGCGGACACCGGTTTCCGAAGTCGGTCGGAGGGTTCCGGCGCGCCCGGGGTCAGGTGGAGAAGGGGTGGTGCGGGGCGGGGGTGAAGGCCAGGGTGCCGTCGGGCAGGCGGACGGCGAGGATCGCTCCGTTGCGCAGGGCGTCGATCAGACCCAGGTCGATGGCGAGGTCGCCGTGTTGCCCGTGGGTGTGCGCACCGGTAGTGATCAGGTGGGCGGCGGTGTCGGGGGTGAGGAGCTGGGCGCTGGGCGGTAGCGGGGGTGTGGCGATGGCGGGGGTGGAGTGGCCGGCGCAGGTGAGGGCGGCGTGGACGACGGCGAGGTTGACGCGGGGGCCGGCGTGGACGTGGAAGGGACGACCGGTGTCGGGTTCGTGCAGGTACAGCTGGATGCCGTCGATGTCGAGGATGGCGCGGCTGTGGTCGGCGGGGTGGTCGGCGACGAAGGGCTCGTCGAAGCCGGGGAGGGGCAGCCAGCCGGCGCGGACGAATCCGGCGCTGGTCAGCAGGTGGAGCAGGTCGGGGTTGCCGCCAGCGGTGTCGTGACGGTGGGGTGGGGTGCTGGTGGGCCCGGCGAAGGAGATCATCGGGTGGTGCGGTGGCACGGGGAACGGGGCGGAGACGTCGGCGTGCTGGCGGTGGGTGGGTAGGCAGGTCGGGCAGACGGTGGCCAGGTGGGGGCCGGGGTAACGGCCGTCGCGGGCGGGCCAGGTCGCGAAGTCGGCGGGGCAACCGCCGGGAAGGTAGGGCAGGGCGTAGCCGGCGGGCGCGGATAGAGGGTCGGGTTGTGCGCGGGGGCGGACGGCGACACGGTGGGTGACCTGGCTCATCAGGTGGTCTCCGATGCGCTACGCGGGCAGGGCCGGGTACATCCGACCCTGCCCGCGAGGTGATCCGGTACGGGTATGTGAGACGAGTGCGCGGGTGATCGGCGCTGGTTGGTGCCCTTGGATCTGGACGTGGTGGCGGGTTGCGGTGAGGACGGTGATGGGGTGCCGGCGGGGGTGGTGTCCCGGTCCGGGGTCATCTCAGGTGGGCCCACGACCCCGACGCGCGGGCCTCGCCCGGGCGCGTAGCCCCGTGGCTCGCCGGGTGGACACCGTAGGGCGGGCGGCCGTGTCCGCGTCACGTCCCGGTGGGGCTAGCGGATGGGCGGGATGTCCTGGGCGGGTGTGACCCGGAGGCGCACCTGCGGGACGCCCGTGAGTTCCTCGACGGCCTGGTAGGCGTCGAGGAAGCTGCGGTGACCCTCGCTGTGCGCGATCCAGGTGGAGGTCGGTGTGTGCTGGATGTGGACCTGGAGAAGATCCGCGGTGAGGAGCTGGCGGTAGAGGTCGGGTGCGTCGTAGTAGACGGGGATGACGCTGGTGGGGTCGACGCCGGTGAGGACCGCGTCGCCGTAGAGGGGTGGGGGGTGGGGGGGGGGGGGGGCCCCCCCCCCCCCCCCGGGGGCGGGGGGGGGGGGGGTGGGGGGGGCGGGGGGG
>NZ_JALKFW010000028.1:6067-7964 GCF_023243055.1 Frankia sp. AgPm24
TTGTTCCGGGGGTGGCGGGGGGGGGGGGCCCCGCGGGTGCGGCCGGCGCCGCGGTTGTGGGGGGCCTGTGGGGGGGCGGCCCCTACACGTAACAGGCCGATGATCGCGTTGGCGCGGTCGTTGACGAGTGAGTCCTCGATGGCGAAGGGGTGCGCCCACAGTTCGGCCTTGTCCGGGCCGTCGTCGCTGAGGGTGTAGTCCGACGGTTCGAGGTCACCTCCACAAAGATTCATGATCATCTCATGGTAGGGCTCGACGACCTCCAGGTGAGGGGGCCGCGCGGAGTCGGCGGGGATCACGAGAACAGAGATCATGATGAGATTCCTGTCTGATTGGGTTGGGGTGCGCGGGATGGCGACGGGCGAGCTCAGCTGCCGGGCGCCGCGCTGGCGGGGTGGGGGGTGAGGCGCGCGGTCAGGAATCGCCCCCGGGTGCGGGGCAGGGTGGCGTGCGCGACGTCGCGGGTGGCCTGGTAGGCGCCGGCCAGGCTGGTGTGGTGTTCGCCGAGAACGATCCACCCGGTGGAGTAGGGGGCGCGTACCTGGACCTGGTAGCCGGTCGCGGTGAGCAGGTCGCGGTAGAGACCGGGGGCGTCGAGGAGGGTGACCTCGTCGTGGTGGATGGTCAGGCCGGTCAGGACGGCGTCGCCGTGGATCCGCTGGTCGAGACGGAACCGGCGTGGGTGGAAGGCGGCGAGGGCGGTGGCCCGCGCGTTGAGGGCCGTGGAGGCGGGCAGGGGCGTGTCGGCGGTCCACAGCACGGCGCCGGCCCGTTCGAGATCGACCGGTTCAAGGCCGCCGGCCAGGGCACGCAACGTGTCGGTGTCGACCGAGTCGAGGGTGGCCAGGCGAGGCGGGCGGGCGGGGTCGGCGGGGATCACGACGACGGTGATCGTGCGCCCGACGGTGTCGGCCGGTGCGCTGTCACGCCCGGGGGTCGTCACGAGATCTCCGTGGGGGGTGCGAGAAGGGGGTTGAGGGCGGTGGCGAGACTGCCGTCGGGGAGGCGGAACGCGAGGATCGTGCCGGCGCGCACCGCGTCGAGGAGGTCGAGTCCGGCGGCGATGTCCGCACTTCCCCCATCCGGATAATCGCCGCTGACGATCAGGTCGGCGGTTTCGTCGGCGGTCAGCAGGACGGCGCCGGAACCTGCCAGTGGGATCTCCTCGGGGGACCCTGAGGGGAGCGAATAGCCGGCGGTGAGCAGCAGGGTGGCGAGGGCGGTGAGGTGAAGGTCGGGGCCGAAGGAACCGCGGTAGGGATCCCTGCCGGGGTAGTGGAGGTCGTAGCGCAGGCCCTGGCTGTGCAGGATGACGCGGCTGTGGTGGGTGGGATGGTCGGCGGTGAGGACCTGACGTTCAGGCCAGGCGCCGCGCAGGGGAAGGCGGGCGATGCGGGTGAAGCCGGCCTCGTGGAGCAGGTCCAGCACGGCGGGCAGGTCGGGTGGGGTGTCGATCGGTTCGAGGGCATAGATCATCGGCATGTCGGCGGGCACCGTGACGGGTGCGGAGAGGTCGGCGCTCAGGCGGGCCTCGGGCAGGCAGTCAGGGCAGACGGTGGTGACGTGCGGGCCCGGGTAGCGGCCGTCGGCGGCGGGCCAGTGCGGCGCGTGCGGGGGGCAGCCGTCGGGGAAATAGGCGACGGCGTAGCCGGGGGCGGTGAAGGGGGGCAGGGGCTGCTGGTGGGGGTGGACCATGACGCGGTGCCGGGTTGGGGTCACAGGGGTGTCCTTCGTGGCCGTGGGGGTGGTGTCGGCTGGTGAGGGCGGGTGGTGGGTGGGGCGGATGTTTTGCCCCCCCCTATCCCGGGGCAGCGGGGGGTGGTGAGGGCGCGGAGGGGGGCGCGGGGGCTGTGGGTGGGGGGTTGGGGGGGGGGGGGGCGGGTGGGGGGGGCGGCGG
>NZ_JALKFW010000029.1:0-6524 GCF_023243055.1 Frankia sp. AgPm24
GGCGCCGCGGGGGGGGGCCCCCCCCCCCGGCCGGGGGGGGGCCGGGGGGGGGGGGGGGGGGGCCCCGCGGGCGCCCCCCCCCCCCCCCGCCGTACTACTTGAGAACCTTCGTGACCTGGCCCGCGCCGACGGTCCGGCCACCCTCGCGGATGGCGAAGCGCAGACCTTCCTCCATGGCGATCGGCTGGATCAGCTCGACCGTCATCTCGGTGTTGTCGCCCGGCATGACCATCTCGGTACCGTCCGGGAGGGTCACGACGCCGGTGACGTCCGTGGTGCGGAAGTAGAACTGCGGACGGTAGTTCTTGAAGAACGGCGTGTGGCGGCCGCCCTCGTCCTTGTTCAGGATGTAGACGCGAGCCTCGAACACCGTGTGCGGGGTGATCGACTTCGGCTTCACGACGACCTGGCCGCGCTCGACGTCCTCACGCTTGATGCCGCGAAGGAGGAGTCCGACGTTGTCGCCGGCCTGGCCCTCGTCGAGCAGCTTGCGGAACATCTCGACACCGGTGACGGTCGTGGTGGTCGTCTCCGGCTTGATGCCGACGATCTCGATCGTCTCGCTGACCTTGACGATTCCACGCTCGATGCGGCCGGTGACAACAGTGCCACGACCGGTGATCGTGAAGACGTCCTCGATCGGCATCAGGAACGGGCGGTCGATCTCACGCACGGGCTCGGGGATCGACTCGTCGACCGCCGCCATGAGCTCGAGCAGCTTGGCGCCCCACTCCTTGTCACCCTCCAGCGCCTTGAGCGCGGAGACGCGGATGACCGGGACGTCGTCGCCGGGGAACTCGTACGAGCTGAGCAGCTCGCGGACCTCGAGCTCGACGAGCTCGAGGATCTCCTCGTCGTCGACCATGTCGGCCTTGTTCAGCGCGACGACGATGTACGGCACACCGACCTGACGAGCGAGCAGCACGTGCTCCTTCGTCTGCGGCATGGGGCCGTCGGTCGCGGAGACCACCAGGATCGCGCCGTCCATCTGCGCGGCACCGGTGATCATGTTCTTGATGTAGTCCGCGTGACCCGGGCAGTCGACGTGCGCGTAGTGACGCGAGTCGGTCTGGTACTCGACATGCGCGATCGAGATCGTGATGCCGCGGGCCTTCTCCTCCGGCGCCTTGTCGATCTGGTCGAACGGCGTGAAGGGGTTGAGGTCCGGGTATGCGTCGTGCAGGACCTTGGTGATCGCAGCGGTCAGCGTGGTCTTGCCATGGTCGATGTGACCGATGGTGCCAATGTTGACGTGCGGCTTGGTCCGCTCGAACTTCTGCTTCGCCACGGGTGTCCCTCCAAGGACGGGTGGTGTCGTGCTGTGTTGTCGTCAGGTGGGGGTGTTGCTCACGCCGCGGAGACGGTCACTCCCCCCGCGCCTTGGCGATGATCTCCTTGGCGACGTTCGCGGGAACCTCGGCGTAGGAGTCGAACTGCATCGAGTAGCTGGCCCGGCCGGACGTCTTCGACCGCAGGTCACCCACGTAGCCGAACATCTCCGACAGCGGAACCGTGGCTCGCACGATGCGCGACCCGCCGCGCTCCTCCATCGCCTGGATCTGACCACGCCGCGAGTTCAGGTCGCCGATCACGTCACCCATGTGGTCCTCGGGTGTCGTGACCTCGACGGCCATCAGCGGCTCGAGCAGAACCGGATCGGCCTTGCGGGCCGCGTCCTTGAAGACCATCGAGCCGGCGATCTTGAACGCGAGCTCCGAGGAGTCCACGTCGTGGTACTGGCCGTCCAGGAGGGTGACCTTGACGTCGACCAGCGGGTAGCCGGCGAGCACGCCGAACTCCATGGCCTCCTGGCACCCGGCGTCCACCGAGGGGATGTACTCCTTGGGGATGCGACCGCCGGTGACCTTGTTCTGGAACTCGTACCCGCCGCCGTCACCGCCGGAGGGCTCGAGGCTGATGATCACACGAGCGTACTGGCCGGAGCCGCCGGTCTGCTTCTTGTGCGTGTAGTCGACCTTCTCCACCTTGCGGCGGATGGTCTCCCGGTACGCGACCTGCGGCTTGCCGACGTTCGCCTCGACGCTGAACTCGCGGCGCATCCGGTCGACCAGCACGTCAAGGTGCAGCTCGCCCATACCCGCGATGATCGTCTGGCCGGTCTCCTCGTCGGTGCGGACCTGGAAGGTCGGGTCCTCCTCGGCGAGCCGCTGGATCGCGGTGCCCAGCTTCTGCTGGTCGGCCTTGGTCTTCGGTTCGATCGCGACGTGGATGACCGGAGCCGGGAACGTCATCGACTCCAGGATCACCGGCGCGGTCGGGTCGCAGAGCGTGTCACCGGTGGTGGTGTTCTTCAGCCCCACCACGGCGACGATCTGGCCCGCGCCGACACCGTCGCGGTCCTCCCGGTGGTTGGCGTGCATCTGCAGGATGCGCCCGATGCGCTCCTTGCGGTCCTTGGTGGAGTTCAGGACCGGGGAGCCACCGTTGATCCTGCCGGAGTAGACCCGGATGTAGGTCAGCTTGCCGACGTACGGGTCGCTCATGATCTTGAAGGCGAGCGCGGAGAACGGCTCGCTCTCACTCGGCTCCCGGCGGACCTCGGCGGCCTCGTCGCTGACCGAGTGGCCAACCGTGGCACCGATGTCGAGTGGGTTCGGCAGGAAGTCGACCACCGCGTCCAGCATCGGCTGGACACCCTTGTTCTTGAACGCCGACCCGCACAGCACCGGGTTGATCTTGCTGGCGAGCGTGGCGCGCCGCAGCGCGGCCACGAGCTGCTCCTCGGTGGGCTCCTCGCCCTCGAGGTAGAGCTCCATGAGCTCGTCGTCGTTCTCGGCGACGGTCTCCACCAGCTTGTCGTGCCATTCCTGCGCGGCCTCGGCGTGATCGGCCGGAATGTCGACGGAGTCGTACGACGCGCCCTTGTCCTCCGACTGCCAGAGGAGACCCTTCATCCGGATCAGGTCGATGACGCCACGGAAGTCCGACTCCACACCCCAGGGGAGCTGGATGACGGCGGGCGTCGCGTCAAGCCGGTCGACCATCATGTCGACGCAGCGGTGGAACTCCGCGCCGACCCGGTCCATCTTGTTGACGAAGGCGATCCGCGGGACGTCGTAGCGGTCGGCCTGCTTCCAGACCGTCTCGCTCTGCGGTTCGACCCCGGCGACGGCGTCGAACACCGCGACCGCACCGTCAAGGACCCGCAGCGAGCGCTCCACCTCGACGGTGAAGTCGACGTGGCCAGGCGTGTCGATGATGTTGATGGTGTGGTCGCGCCAGATACAGGTGGTGGCGGCGGAGGTGATGGTGATCCCCCGCTCCTGCTCCTGCTCCATCCAGTCCATCGTGGCGCCACCCTCGTGGACTTCACCGATCTTGTAGTTCACACCGGTGTAGAAGAGGATGCGCTCGGTGGTGGTGGTCTTGCCCGCGTCGATGTGGGCCATGATCCCGATGTTGCGGGTCCTGGCCAGAGAGGAGTCTGCGTCAGAAGGCATCTCGAGCTACCAACGGTAGTGGGCGAAGGCCTTGTTGGACTCCGCCATCTTGTGGGTGTCCTCCCGGCGCTTCACGCTGGCGCCGAGACCGTTGCTCGCGTCGATGAGCTCGTTCATCAGCCGCTCGGTCATCGTCTTCTCGCGACGAGCTCGGGAGTAGCCGACGAGCCAGCGCAGCGCGAGGGTCGTGCTGCGACCGGCCCGCACCTCCACCGGCACCTGGTAGGTGGCGCCACCAACACGGCGGCTGCGCACTTCCAGCGTGGGCTTCACGTTGTCCAGCGCCCGCTTGAGTGTGACGACCGGGTCGTTACCGGTCTTGTTCTTCGCGCCCTCAAGCGCGCCGTACACGATGCGCTCGGCGACGGACTTCTTGCCGCTCATCAGCACCTTGTTCACCAGCGCGGTCACCAGCGGCGACCCGTATACCGGGTCGACGACGACGGCGTGCTTGGGCGCGGGCCCCTTGCGCGGCATCAGCCCTTCTCCTTCTTCGCGCCGTAACGGCTGCGAGCCTGCTTGCGGTTACGGACGCCCTGCGTGTCGAGGGCGCCACGAACGATCTTGTAGCGGACGCCCGGCAGGTCCTTCACCCGGCCGCCACGCACGAGGACGATCGAGTGCTCCTGCAAGTTGTGGCCGACGCCCGGGATGTAGGCGGTGACCTCGATCCCGCTGTTCAGCCGGACACGTGCCACCTTGCGCAGCGCGGAGTTCGGCTTCTTCGGAGTGGTCGTGTAGACGCGGGTGCACACACCACGACGCTGAGGGCTCCCCTTGAGTGCCGGGGTCTTGGTCTTCTCGACCTTGTCCTGCCGGCCCTTGCGGACCAGCTGCTGGATCGTGGGCAACGCCGCTCCCGTTCCTGTCACGCCTCGTCGTACTGCCTTGGGCAACCAGACCGGTACCCGGCCTACCTGCATGTCCGCCTGCGCCCTGCACCCGAGCTGCCGGGAATCACCCCGATACCGCCTGGTGTCGTCTGCTGACTCCGACCGGTTCCCCGACCCACGCGGTCGGGTGTGTCGCACCCTCCGACCGTGCGAATCCAACAAAAAGATCCAGCTACGGTGTGGAAAGCACGCCTGACCCGCCCAGCCGCATCGCGGAACCGAGCCCGACAGTCGCCGACGGCCGCCTGAGCGCTGGCATTTCACCAGCCTGCTCGGCACCACGGCGCCACATCGAAGTACGGGACGCACGCCAGAGCCACGCGGGCTCCGGCCACAGGCGTCAACAGTACTCCACGGCTGCACCGGGTGTCGAACAGGGTGCCGCCCGACCTCCGACGCAGACACCGACATGCCCGCCGCGACAGGATCGCGGCTGGTGAGGAGCCTGGCGAACACCAAGAGCCAGCAATCCACTACCCGCATCACGGGGCGGCCGGACTCTTACGCCATCAGCACCAGGAGGACAGACACTCTGTTAGCCCGCGGCCGACCAGCGGCCGGCCCAACAGCCAACCAGCAGTCGCTGGCACGCTGTACCAGACAGCACGATACCGGCAAACGAGGGGCCGCGGAACATGTCCGACCCAGTCGAGGCAGGGCCGACGGGCGCACCGCGGCCGACACGCGCGCGGATCCTGGCCGCGCGGGGCAGCATCGTTCCCGATCTGCTCGCCCCGCGAACCGTGGTGCTTCTCTGCGGCATCAACCCGTCCCTGGAGTCCGGGGCGACCGGCTTCCACTTCGGCACCCCGAGCAATCGGCTCTGGCCGGCCCTGCAGCTGGCCGGCTTCACCCCACGTCGCCTGCACCCGAGCGAGACCGGTGAGCTGACCAGCCGTGGCATCAGCATCACCAACCTGGTCCAGCGCTCGACGGCCCGCGCCGACGAGATCGACGACGCCGAGATCCGCGCCGGCATACCCCGCCTCACCGCCCTGGTCGAACGGATCGAGCCGGATTTCGTCGCCTTCCTGGGTCTGGCCGCCTATCGGGTCGGTTTTCGCCGTCGCCAGGCCAGGGTGGGCCGCCAACCCGAGCGTCTCGGGCCCGCCGGGATCTGGCTGCTGCCCAACCCCAGTGGGCTCAACGCCCACTACCAGCTTCCCGACCTGGCAAGGGCCTACGGCGAGCTACGCCGGGCCGCCTACCCGCGGCCTTCCTGAGCCCCTGGGGCGACGTCCCCACCCCAGGGGACGAGAGCTGGCAGTTCGGCCGTCAGGGAGCCCGGGAGCAGCCCTGCGGTCGGCGTCCAGAAGTCGTCGCCGGGTGGGGCCTCGAGCCGTCGGCGCTGCCCGCCGACGTCGAGGGCCAGCCGCCAGGAGTGCAGCAGCGCCCGTCCGGTGGCGGCGCGGTCGAACAGGGGATCACCGTCGATCGGATGACCGATCCAGGCCAGGTGGACGCGGATCTGATGGCGGCGCCCGCTGACCGGGGTGGCCGCCAGCAGCGTGAACTCGCCGCCCTCCCAGACCCGGACGAACGTCGTGACGGACGGGTAGACCCGGACATGGTCGAACGCCGCCCCCGACCGCACCGTCCAGCACAGCGCGTCACCCGCGGGCTCGGCGAGGATGTCGGCGCGGTTGGCGGCGATGCGGACCCGGTTCTTACGCCCCACGCTGAGCGGAAGGTCGATGATGCCGGCCGCGGGCAGACCGCGGGTCCGGGTGAGCGCCAGGTAGCACTTGTCGACGGTGCGCCGGGCGAACTGGCGGGTCAGGTCACCGTGAAAGCGTAGTTCGCGGGCGAACAGGATCAGCCCCGAGGTGACCTTGTCGATGCGGTGGACGGGGAAGAGCTCCTCGCCCAGCGCCGCGGCCAGGCGGACGAGGTCGGTGTCGTGGCGCTCCCCCATGACCGAGATCCCGGCGGGCTTGTCGAGCGCCAGCATCGTCTCGTCCTCGTGCACGAGGTGCCGCGCGCGCAGGCTCGCCCAGGTCCCCGTCTCCACTGCCAAGGTCCTCACTCCTGTTCCCCTACATGACGGCTTCCCGCCACATGACGGCTTCCCGCCACATGACGACGGCGGCCCGGTTCCCTCCGGGGGGAGAGAACCGGGCCGGTCGCGTATTAACAAATGACGCAGCCGACGAACATAAGCGGGGAGATC